>CANEWV010000174.1 GCA_947442905.1 Chitinophagaceae bacterium
CATATTTATGACCACACCAATTAACAATAGCGCCTTGCAGCGGTCCCATTAAAAAATGAATAGGGAGTAGTAAGAACCACCAATAATTGGGGGCAAAATACCAATATAAAGCAGCATACAATACCACAAACGATAACCTTGTAAGCATGTGATGCCCAAAGCGGTCTAATTTTTCCCAAACAGGCAGGTAGTCTTTGGTGAACTCAGCATCGGGCACATTTTGACCCAATAAAAAGGATCTGTAAATAGTTATGGTACTTTTCATCATTTCATAAATATCCTTAAAGAAATGAGGTGAGTGTGGATCTTTGTCTGTATCACTATAAGCATGATGCATGCGGTGCATGACTCCATAAGCGCGGGGTACCAAATAAGACGATCCCTGAAAAAACCACGTACATAGATAAAAAACTCTTTCCCAGTTTTTACTGGTCTCGTACATTTTATGAGAGGCAAAACGGTGCAAGAAAAATGTATGGAAAAATAAAGATAAAAACCAATGACTAACTAAAAGAATAAGAATGAAAACCATATAAACTAAACTGTTTTATTATTAACTAGCTTTTTAAGACTATACAGGTAAAAAGCAATAATTGAAAAAAGAAATCCAATTAGCACCACAATATAGTTCATGGGCTTATCAATTGTTAAAGAAATTCGAATTAAAATTGTTGTGATGATAAAACTTGCATTTCTAAAAATAGAAAAGAAACTAAATTGATACATAAATGAAATAATCAGTAGTAAAACATCCACAAATATCATAATTGAGAAGAAATCAATATAAAAAACCGTATTTGGATTGGGATAGTTGCTATTTATTCGTAGCGCATCAATCATTTGAGAACCCCATTGGTAAAGGCTTATAACACTTAATATGAGCAGCACTAGTATCATTCCTAAGGATACTAATTTTTTAATACCAATAAAATTAGTTAACTCGGAAGATTGCTCTGTTACACTGTTTTTTTGATAAATACGGTAATACAATATCGTAAAACCAAGCATAACAAGTGAAGCTGCTAAATCATATAATAAGCTTACAAAAAAAGGATTATTGATATCAATCGCACGAATGAGATCTAAATCTGCAATGTCATGAAAAAAACTTCTTAACGTAATTAAAGTAATTACCTCAAACTGTTTGCCAATAAATTCAGAAATTGATTTAGGGATAATAATTACGAGCAAAAACACTTCATAAAATAATATAAAACTAAATGGTGTATATATTGCTTTTAAATAACTATGCTGAAAGTTTTTAAAATAAATAACATTATTTCCTAAAAAAATAATAAATAGATGCAGCAAAAAAGAAAATATTGCTAACCTTAAAATGATCAACTCTACTTTTCTTATTTTATTAGGATTAAAATAAGAATCAAAGTAATTACTAGATATGTCTAATAGTTTACTCATTTAAACTTATTTGTATCCTTTGTATTTGTTTAAAACAAGCACACATGCAGCTCCAAATAGAAGGGTTATAAAACCGGCAAAATAGGGTATAAAATCTGTCATTTTTGATTTTTTATAAGTTTTAGCAAAATAGCGAATCCAAGAATTGATGGAACCCATAAGCCTATAAAAATCGCGGATTCTTTTTCTCCGTTAAACCATAATAGTTCAGAAAAGATTAAAGAAAGAAATGCGGCAGTGAGCATTAAAAAATCTGATGCTGTGAAATTTTTGAACATATAATTGTCTTGTTTATATAAATATAAGACTTAATAATACTAAAAAGTACAAATTATAATTAACAATTAATTCATCGAACCAAATGTCTAATGTTTTGTTATGCTAAATAAAACATAACATGAAAATCAAATTATTCGTAGCAGTTCTAGCAACTGTATTAACAACTTCATTTGCTGCACAAGCACAAAAAACAATCGTTGACATTGCAGTTGGTTCAAAAGAGCACACTACATTAGTAGCAGGTTTAACTGCTGCAGACCTTGTAACAACCTTACAAAGTGCTGGTCCTTTTACTGTATTTGCTCCAACAAACGCAGCATTTGCAAAGCTTCCTGCTGGAACTTTAGAAACATTACTAAAGCCAGAAAACAAAGCAACTTTAGCAAAAATCTTAACGTACCACGTTATCGCGGGTACATTTGATGCTGCTGCAGTTGTAAAAGCTATTCAAGCAAATGGTGGCTCTTTATCACTTACAACAGTTAGTGGTAACAAACTTGTAGCTTCAATCAAACAAGGTAAAGTAACTTTAACAGATGAAAAAGGTAATTCAGCAACAGTTGTAGCTGCCGATTTAACTGCAACAAATGGTGTTATCCATGTAATTGATGCAGTTGTGTTACCTAAATAAATTAATTAGGTTTCAAACATTATAAAAAAGCCCTAGCATGTTTATTGCTAGGGCTTTTTATTTATAGGTATAATTTATTTGTCCAAATACAAGTGGTTAAATAACATTTTATAGGTGCTATGTGTTTGGCCTCTAAAGGTTATTTCTGGGCCATACACCACTAGTTTACCCTTGCCCACAGTAGCAGAAAATGCTGCAACCGTTTGATTTAGGTATGACTGTCCAAAAGCCCAACCACTGCGAAGCGTTTTTTCTGATGCATACCATGCAAGTGGTGTTATTTCACCGCTCGATGTAGCGTTAGGTAGTAAATTAAATACAGGACTAGCGCTAAAATAAACATCTGCTGTTGACTTCATACCCCAATTGGCAGTAAGTGCATTGTTAACTGCTACCTGCATAACAGATCCTGGAATATAAAATTTTTCGCCAGGGAGTGGACGTTCTTTTCCATTCACCATTTCTACAAGTGCGTTGCGCACAGGTAATTTAAAATGGTAAGCTAAATTAGCGCTGCTACCTACAGTAATTATAGTGCCGCCCTCTTCTGCAAACTGTTTTAAAGCTTGAATAGATTTTGCAGCAGTAATTCTTCCAAGTTGCGCATGGTACATTTCAGGAATATCTTTTTCATTTGGCTCTCTACCTTCAAATTCTCCCATACCACTATTTACTGAGGTTTCAGAACGGTATGCAGGAATAGCGCCACCTACAAACAATATAACGTCATACTTACTTTTTAAATTACCAGCATTAATTTCTTTTGCATAGACAAGCGTAAATGGAAAATGATACTGCTCAAAAATCCATCTTGTCCAGCCTGATGGCATTGATCCACCATATACATCCCATAAAGCAATTCTACTTGGCTTAACAGCAATACTATTTGAAGTAAGCTTTTGCGCTACACCCATTATTTTTACACCATTTTTTGCTGCAGCATTTTCTAAAATAGCAACTACCTTATCTGAAGCAGCTACATAAAAGTGTTCGCTCGTTTTTTCTACTTCAATACCTTCTTTTAATAAATCATTTACAAGCACAAAACTTGCATTTTCGTTGGTGGCAAATGTATAGCCAGCAGCTGCTGCTAACTTTGTAAATGAACCAGTATGTTTTTGCTCCTGACCATACGGGATGGTTTCAAATGGACCATCAAAGGGTTCTAGTATGCGGTCAAACTCGAGGCCCATGGTATAAGCCGGCGTCCAGCCTGCTGCATCGTAAGGTCTTACCGGTGGGCCACCAGGATATTGAAAATCGTTAGGGTGGTCTTGCGGTTCAAACATATCAATCACGTGTGGTCTAAACGCCTGATTAGTTTTTACAACATAAGAACCTGCTTCATAACTTTTGCCATTTACATCAAAACTTTTAGTTGCTTTTTCTACACGAATACCACTCTTTATTAAAATATTTACAAAATTAGTAGCAGTGGTTGTTTGCGTTATTGGTATGATATAACCGCGGGCATCACGGAGCTTTGGATTTTTATAAACTTTATCGTAGTACTGTAATGCAATGGTATCGGCACGTTGTTCTTTTTGATCTGCCTTTATTAAATCGTTTACCATTTCAACTTTATTTGGAGATAATGTCCAGTAATCTTTGTTACCCGCATTAATTGAATTTTTACCCATGGTATAAATATTCATGAGTAATTCATCTTTATGACGCGAAGCATAATTTAATACTGCATAGTTTAATGAAACAGAATAATCAATTGAATTTCTGAAATACCATTTTTGTGGTGCAATCGGAAATGGTGTACCACTATTAGGAATAAGTCTTGAAGGCACAAATGGAATTTTCATGGGCGTAGGATTCCCAATCATTTCTGTTAAGAGACCAACAATATTATGGTAGTAAGCTGTTGTTCTTAGTCCACCATTCCACCATGTAGAATATACCGAACCGCTTTTCATGGTATAACCTGGTTTATTTTCGGCATTGAGTCTTGTACTCATAACTGCACCTAATTGATCGATGCCTGTAATTAAAAGTGGATCATACACATAATTGAATGGATCACGGTAAGGAGGGCCAGCCACAACGGTTCCAGCCGGTCCGGTTTGGTGGTGATTGTATAAAATTTGTGGCATCCACTCTACATACTGTTGCAAGCTCATGTTACGCGACTCACTCATATTGGTCATATAAAAATCACGATTGTTGTCATGACCAATATATTTTTGATAGAGTCTTGGCAAATTGGCCGTGTTGCGTTTTAAAGTATCCGCATTACGCATGTACCAATTAGATTGAAGTTCTTGACCATCCGGATTGGCGTGCACAAATAATATGATCGTAGATTTTAAAATTCTTTTTGTTTCATCATCATTGCGAGATAAAAGTTGATACAATGTTTCTATCCACTGATGAATACCAAGCACTTCATTGGCGTGCAGGCCACCATCTATCCATACAACCGCTTTGCCTTCGTTGGCAAGTTGTTTAGCAGTAGCATCCGATATGCCTTCTGCTCTAGCC
>CANEWV010000175.1 GCA_947442905.1 Chitinophagaceae bacterium
CAACATTGGTGGTTTCGTAAGGATCCGTTTTTAAATTATAAATTTCCCAAGGGGCTTGTTTATTTTTTTTGATATCAGATTTTACGCCCTTCCAATCACCTATCATAACAGCAACCTGTCCGGTTTTTTCGGGATATTCGAAATACATAAAGCCGCGTTTGGCCTGAGTTTGAGGGCTTCCTAATAAAGTAGGTAGTAACGATATGCCATCTGTTGTTGGCGTTTTTTGGTTGGTTAACTGTGCAAGCGTTGCCATCATATCATACTGCACCGATGGTACATCAGAAACCGCACCTGCTTTAATTTTTGAAGGCCAGTGTGCAATAAATGGAACACGAATACCACCTTCATACAAATCCATTTTTCTTCCCCTAAAACCTGCAACACTATTAAAAAATCCTGTTTGTACACCACCCACATCAAATGTGGCACCATTGTCACTCGAAAATAGTACCAGTGTATTTTGATCTAATTTTAACTCTTTTAATAATGCAAAAATTTCACCTACTTGCGTATCAATGTAAGTAATCATAGCAGCGTATGTAGCAAGCGGATTTTTATTGGGAGCGTAACCACCTTTATAGCCTAGGTAAGGTACTTCCGGAAACTGTCCTAGGTACTTTGCCACTTCTTCTTTAGGTGCTTGTAATGAAACGTGCGGACCCGTGTAAGGCAGGTATAAGAAAAATGGTTTGTCTTTATTTTTGCTAATAAATGCTTTTGTTTTTTGCGCCATTTTAGTAATGGCATAATCGGTTCCTATAAATTTATCAAACGAAGAATCGGCGGTAGTGCCCTCTGGTAATTTTTGATGCACATATATGTATGGATTGCGCAAACTATCCCACTTACCATTTTCCCATAAATGCGTTGGATAAAAATTATGTGCTTGCTTTTGACAGTAGTATCCATAAAAATAATCGAAGCCTTGCTCGTTAGGGTTACCCGTATTGTCGTGCATACCTAGTCCCCACTTGCCAATGGCCCCAGTAGTGTAACCCGCTCCCTGCATGAGTTTGGCGATGGTAGGCGTGTTTTCTGGTAATGGCATTTGTCCACCCTCGGTGCTGTCTTCAAATCCACCTAATTCATAATTACCCCTAATGTAAGAATGTCCGGTATGCTTACCCGTCATTAAACAGGCGCGTGCAGGCGCACAAACCGGTGCCGATGAATAATGCCTTGTAAAACGCATACCCTCACTAGCCATTTTGTCGAGATTGGGTGTTTTTATTTTTTGTTGTCCGTAAGAACCCAACTCACCATAACCCATGTCATCTAAATAGATATAAATAACATTGGGGCGTATATTTTTTGCACTGCTTTTTTGTGCTAAAACATAAGCGGTAGAACAAATAAGTAGGGTAAAAATTACAATTAAACGGCGTTTCATAAAAGCGGTGTCTTATCCTTAAAAGTAATTGAATTCAATGAAATAATTTTTAAATAAAACAGAATACCTATCAAATAAATTATTACCTTAAAAAAAATATTTGCCATGCTTGAAAATAAAAAACCGAACAGAAGAGATTTTATGAAAACTTCTGTGAAAGGTGCCATCGGTGCAACCCTTGCTACTGTTGGCTTTCCAACCATTGTACCCGCTGCCGTTTTTGGACCAAATGCACCTAGTAATAGAATTAATATTGGCGCCATTGGCCTTGGTCGAATTTCTAGAGAACACGATATGTTTGAAACCCTCAAATACAACCATGCAAATATCATGGCAGTATGTGATGTAGATAGTAAAAGATTGAAGGAAGGAAAACAATATGTAAATGATTACTACACTAAAAAATATGGCAAACCCTATGATGGTGTAAAAATGTATGGAGATGCGCAGGAGTTATTAAACAACAAAGATATTGATGCTGTACTTATTAGTACACCCGATCATTCGCATGCATACCTTGGTGTTTTAGCGGCCGAAGCGCGCAAAGACATATACCTTCAAAAGCCTACTGCACTTACCATTCATGAAGGTCGTGCACTTAGTAACGCTGTTCATAAACAAGGTTGCATTTTACAAATTGGTAGTCAACAAAGATCTAGTTCTCAATTTAGATATGCTGCAGAACTGGTAAGAAACGGACGCATTGGAAAATTAAAAGAAGTACTTATTGGTCTTCCAAAAGATCCAAGTGGCGACATAGAACCTGAAATGCCCATTCCTAGTACACTAAATTACAACGCATGGATTGGACCTACGCCGTATGTGTATTACACCGAAAAAAGAGTGCATCCACAACACGATTATAGTAGACCCGGATGGATGCGTGGTGAAAATTATTGCGCTGGTATGATTACCAATTGGGGTGCACACCATATCGATTGCGCGCACTGGGCCATGAACACTGAATACACTGGACCTAAAGAAATTTGGGGTAATGCCGTGTATCCAACATCAGGATTATGGGATGTGATGGGCGATTTTACTACCTATGGCTTATATGAAAATGGGGTAAAAATGACCATTAGCACAGAACTACCTAATGGCATCAAATACATCGGTACCGAAGGATGGATTTTTGTAACCAGAGGCGCTTATAAAGCAAGTGCTAGTGACCCTGTGGTAGCCTCGGGACAAAAAGCATTAACGGCTAGTAATGATAGTATTATTACTTCTGTCATTGGTGAAAACGAGGTTAATCTATACAGAAGCGACGAGCACCATGGCAACTGGCTAGACTGTGTAAAATCAAGAAAGCAACCTATTGCTCCCGTAGAAGTAGGCCATAGATCCTGCTCTACCTGTATTGTGCATTCTATTGCCATGAAAACCAAGCGGAAACTATATTGGAATGCCACGGATGAAAGGTTTATCAATGATGACGAGGCCAACGGATTATTAAATCGTCCGCACCGGGCACCTTATACCATCAAAGGGCTTTCCTAATGCATAACTGACTCACTATAAATCAGGTATAAAAACAACGTGTAAAAAATACAAAGTCGGTAAATTTTAATGATATTTGGATAATATTTAAGGACACCAATTAAAATTATAGGCTCGTGTTAAAGCAACTTTCTTTTCGACTTATTGTGTTTTCTCTCTTTGTTATTTTAGTGAGTGCGGCTTGTGGTAAAGGCAGTGGCGGTTCTGGCGGCGGCGGTGTTACACCAACTCCTCCTACGCCTCCAACTCCTACCGAAGAAAATATTGTTTTCACCTATGATATTGATCCGGGTGCAAATATTTATGCAGCGCTAGGTACTACACAAGAAGTTAAAATTACAGTTACTTCAAAAATGCCTACAGCTGGTGTAATTACAGATATAGTTGTCAAAAAAGATTCTGATGGCTCAACCGTATCAAGTTCTACCCTAGCTGCAAGTACAATGGTTCCAATTAATGGTATGATTTCTAATTTAGCAACCAACGTTGTTTGTACAGCTACTATCACTCTAAAGTCTGCAACAACAGCTACCAATACGGCTACTAAAACATTTAAGATAGCAAGAAAATAATTTTCTTAATCTCTAATACAGCGCACGCTAAATCCTGCAAGTCTGTTGTTGTTTGAAACGGTGTATGTACTTGGTGGAAAAACGACGTATGCTCTAGCAAATGTTGCATCGGAGTAATCACTAGACCAGTAATGATGTCCAGATCCTCTATCCGTAATATTACCAGTTTGATAAGCCAAATAACCGGCAGGATGTAATTTTAATACAGAAGTAAAATTATTATAATATCCATTTGTACTTCTAACTGCATTCCACTCTGTTAAATTAGGTATACGCCAACCGGGTCCTAACTCAATGGTACAGGGGTCATTGGCTGGCTGCCAATCTTGCGTTGGCTGCGTTCCAGAAGAAGTCCAGGCTGTTGGTGTTCTGGTAGTACCAGCATACCTGTAACCTCTCTTATAATTAAACTGCCAATACCATCCACTTGCATTATCGGTAGCATCCGTTGCACTACTTGCTTCGTTTGTAGCACCCAAATTAGAAGTAATCCAACATTTACTAGCGCCACTAATAGTTGTTAATACTGTTTTATAGGTAACTGTTTTTGCAACGGGCGCAACGCCAGCAGTAGTTACGTGATTGATTGTAATATCATCTCCACATATAAATGTTCTGGTTTTTTTACCAGTCCTTTCAAGTCCTTCACCAGTTCCTACTTTTCCATTGGTGTTTACATGTGTAGATGAAACGTTACTAATTTTTCCATTGATAGTTAATTGCGCATTAACAGTATTAATCGAAAAAAATACAACTAGGATATAAATAAGTGCACGCATAAATTATCTATTAATAATAATAATCAAACTGAATTCTATCACTTAGTGTTAAACTATAACTAGCATTACTTGCTGGCACATAAGTAAGTGTAGTGCCAACCAAGGTATAAGCGCTATTGCTAATTCTTACGCCATTAATAAACATTTTAACTTTACTATTTACTGATTTTGTTTGCGTTAATGTAAACACTGTTTGCGAAGCAGTAGCAGTAAACTCATCAGACACTTCTCTTACCAAAGAATAATCGGTACCATTAACGGCAGCAGTAACAGCACTAGTTCCATTTCCTTTTACAATACCTGTAATAGTTCCAACGCCTGTTCCACCATTTGCAACGGCAACAATGCCCGTTAATTTACTAGCTGCTAAGCTTACAATTTTTGCATTCGTGATAGAGCCATCTGCAATAGCAGTGGTAGCAATCGCTGCGTCTACATATGTTTTAACCGCGTTTTGGGTAGGAAACAAAACATCGCTTGTACCAAGTGAAGTTGTAGCCGATTTATTAGCGGTGTTTTCTTTTAGATCTAGCGCAGCCTGCGTTTGTGTGCTTATGGGTTTA
>CANEWV010000176.1 GCA_947442905.1 Chitinophagaceae bacterium
CCTAGGATTTCTAATTTTCCAAACTCATTTTTACGGCCGGCGATGGCGGCAATCTTAGTAGTTCCAATGTCTAGACCTACAATGATCGGTGCTTCATTGTGATGCATAACGGTGTGTTTTAGTTGTTCGTTTTTTTCTTTGTTTTAGAATTCTGTTTAGCCTTCTTGTTTAACGGAGCTATTATCGTTTTATTGTCAATGTTAATAACCGGTTTGAGAACTGCTTTTTGTTTCACAGTGTCAACAACTTTTGCGGCAGGTTTTGTCGCCGCTTTTGCAGCAGGCTTTACGGCAGGTTTTACGCCCACCGTATCCGTGGCGGCAGCTGCATCTAGTGCAGGCTGGGCCATGAGTCCCTGAATTAAAAGAGCCGATTGAGCCGAGTCAATTTGCGCCTTTGCAGTTCCTTGCTTAATGGCAACTACTTGGTCTTTGTAACGGATATCAATGCGCTCATAATAACGTACCCCTTTTTGCATCCAAGCCTGCTTGTAAAAAGTTTGTAAGCGTAAAAACTTAGCCTCTACATCTGTGGCTTTACCAAGTGAAATAATATGATCACCAATTACGGGAACGAGTTCAAAATTTGCTTGCGGCGTAATATCAATTTGAGCAATTTGCGCGCTCCATAAAGAGTCTTTATGCAAAAACTTGCCAAGGGTAACTACTTCTTTTAATAACTGGCTATCAGGTTTAGATAAAATGGGTCTATCCGATGGGAAGCCCGTAAACATTGGGACCCTGGCTACTACTTTTTCGCTAAGTGGCAATCTAAGCCCTGTAGAATCTAGGTAAAAAGATGCGCCACCTGGGGTAAATATGCGGGCCATCGGAATACGCTCTTCAATTAACACATACAGCACCTGCTTGTTGGTATAATAAATTTGGGCTTTTTTTACCCAAGGATTACCTGCTACCTTTTTTTCAATGGCACTTAAATTAAGTGACGACATTTTAGCACCAATGATATTTCCTCCCGCTTTAAGCATTTCATTGATATCACTTTCATTAATAAACAGCTGGGTTTCTTCCCCAGCAATTTGAATCTGAATGTCTTTGATTGTTTTTTTATCCTTTTCCAGCCAGGCCATTACAAAAAGTACCATGGTAGCAACCCCCAGCATGATCCAGAGTGTTCGCATTAAAATCTTTTTCCAGGGTAGGTTTCGCATGGTCTTGTTTTTATAAATCGTTTTTGATCTTTCTAATAATTACGTCAATATCTCCAGCACCAGCCATTACTAAAAGTTTGGGCTGATGTTTTTTTACCCAGTCACTCACCGCTTCTTTTTCAAGCAATACCACATTTTTATTGGTCATTTTGAGGGCGATTAATTCAGAAGTAACTCCCGGTATTGGTAGTTCACGAGCAGGATATATAGGCAGTAACACCACTTCATCTGCAACACTCAAACTTTCAGCAAATCCATCACACAAATCCTGTGTTCTACTAAATAAATGTGGCTGAAATACAAGGGTTAATTTTTGACTCGAATACAAACTACGAACGCCACTTATGAGTGCAGCTAGTTCTGCTGGATGGTGCGCATAATCATCAATTAAAACCTGTTCGTTTGTTTTTACGAGGTATTCAAACCTTCTTTTAACGCCAGCGAAATTTGCGAGTGCTATTTTTATTTTTTCGAACTCAATACCTAGGTGAACAGCAACAGCAATAGCTACAAGTGCATTTTCAATATTGTGCAGCCCACCCATATTTAACACCATCCCCTCAATTTGCCAGTTAGGACCCACTGCTGTAAAACAATATGCGCCATTAACAACGCTAATATCCTTTGCAAAAATACTGGCACCATGACCATTTAAACTGTAGGTCACCAGTTTTGATGCGTCAAAAGATGGTTCACGAACGAGTCCTTTTTTTGCAAGTAGTAAACCACCTTCTTTTATTTTTTCAGAAAAGCTAACAAAAGCATCTTCAAACGCTTCTGGTGTTTTATAAATATCTAAATGATCTGCATCCATGGAGGTAATTACGGCAACAGACGGATGTAACTTTAAAAAACTTCTGTCATACTCATCGGCTTCAACAACCACCACATTATTATCACTACTCCAAAAGTTGGTATTGTAATTTGCTGCAATGCCGCCTAAAAAAGCAGTACAACCATAACCCGTGTCCCTTAACAAATGCGCTATCATGCTACTCACGGTTGTTTTACCATGCGTACCTGCTACACAAATATTAACGGTGCCTTCTGTTATCCATCCTAAAACATCGGAGCGTTTAACTACTTCGTAACCGTTAGCTCTGTAATAAGTAAGCTCTACTTGCGACTCCGGTATGGCAGGTGTGTACACCACCACAGATGCATTTTTATCTAAAAGATCCAGACTATCCTCATAATGAATGTTAATACCAATCTCCGATAAAGCTTCCGTTAAAATAGTTTTGGTTTTATCGTAGCCATTAACAACACATCCTTTGGCCACAAAATAACGTGCAAGGGCACTCATACCAATGCCTCCAATACCAATGAAGTAAATATTTTTTATGGTATCTAATTTATGCACGTATGTATGCTAGTATTTTAGTTGCTACCACTTCTGCTGCATTTGTAATAGCAAGTGGTTGCAAATTTTTAATAAATGTTTGTTGCTGCGCTGTATCAAGTGCGAGTTTAGTAACCGTATTAAATAGTGTAGCAGCAGCCTGTGCATCTGGCACCAATAAAGCCGCATGATTGGTAACCAAATAATTGGCATTAGCCGTTTGGTGGTCTTCGGCGGCAAATGGATAAGGCACAAAAACAGCGGGTTTAGCAACTACACATATTTCAGCAACAGACATCGCGCCAGCTCTTGATATCACAACGTCTGCCACTGCATAGGCCATATCCATTTCTGCAATAAAAGCGCCTACCCACACATTGCTATGTTTAGTGGCAGCATTTGCATATTTAGTAGCACTTGTTTTACCTGTTTGCCATACTAACTGTATGTCTAAACTTGTAAAATCATCTAGGTTATTATAGATTACTTCATTGATAGAATTGGCACCTAAACTACCGCCTACTATTAAAATTGTTTTTTTACTTGGATTGAGTCCAAAAAAATAATGTGCTTCCTCTCTAGTATGAGACGCAGTAATAATATTTTCTCTAACTGGATTACCGGTAACAAATAATTTATTTACTGGAAAAAAAGTTTCCATACCACCTGTGCCGGTAAATATAGCCGTTGCATTTTTTGCAAGCATTTGATTGGACTTACCTGCAAAAGAATTGGCTTCATGAATAAATGTATGGATACCCTTTGTCTGTGCCATTTTAAGCACCGGAAAAGTAGAATACCCACCTACACCCACAACAAAATTGGGTTTAAATGAAGTGAGTATACTACGAACCTGAAAAAAGCTTTTGATTAATTTAAACGGCAGTGTAATATTTTTAAATATATTACTCCTATTAAATCCAGCTATAGTAAGTCCAATTATTTTATAGCCTGCAGCAGGCACTTTATCCATTTCCATTTTACCAGATGCACCAACAAATAAAAGCTCTATACCAGGCACTTGTTTTTCTAGTGCTGCTGCAATGGCTATGGCCGGAAAAATATGTCCGCCCGTACCACCGCCTGCTATAATTGCTTTCATTTTCATTTACGCAGTTGCATTTGAAGGTGAAGCAGGCACCGGAACTGGTGTTGCAAATGGATCTACAATTTTTCCTTCTGTTTGCTCTACGTTTCGGGCCACACTTAATATAATTCCAATAGCACAGCAGGTAAATAAATAAGAGCTACCACCCATACTAACAAGTGGCAAGGTTACACCTGTTACAGGAAGTAAGTTTACGTTTACCGCCATATTAGCAATCGCTTGGATCACCAATGTAAAACTTAACCCCACTGCTAAAAATGCACCAAAGGCAAATGGACACCTTCTAAATATTCGAATACATCTAAATAAAAAAACGAGGTAAATAAAAATCATAAATGCGCCACCTAGCAATCCATACTCTTCTATAATGATGGAATAAATAAAATCGTTGTAAGCCTGCGGTAAAAAATTTCGTTGCCTACTATTGCCTGGCCCTAGGCCCACAAATACGCCCCCATTGGCTATGGCAATTTTTGCTTGCTGCACTTGATAAGGTGTTTGCGCATCACTCGCATAAATAAAATCTTGAATACGACTAATCCATGTTTGCACACGAACAAAAATGCTTTTGTCCTTCACTTTTTCTTTTTCCAATTTACTCACTGGAATGGTATAATCTACTTTAGGCTTACCCGTATAAGTAATAACAGCCGCTGATACCAGCATAATGGCTGGAATTAAGGCTACACCAATAACTAGTAAAATATGCTTCATGCTAATACGACCAATAAACATCAGTAGTAATGAAGTGGCGCCCGTTAATAACGCATTGGATAAATTGGCTGGTAATATTAATGCACAAGTAGCAAGCACTGGCCATATAACAGGCAAGAATCCTTTTTTAAAATCTTTGATCACATCCTGCTTTTTACTCAGTGTTCGGGAGATGAACATAAAGAGCGCCAGCTTGGCAAAATCGGATGTTTGAATGGTGAGTTGAATAATAGGAAGTTTAATCCATCTACTACCATCATTAATTTGTGCGCCAAAAAATAAAGTATATACAAGCAGTGGCAACGAAATAAAATATAAGATAGTAGCCACTTTAGAAAACACCGAATAATTGACACGGTGTAAAAAATAAATAAGCGTTAGTCCAATCAGTGTAAAAGAAATTTGCTTAAACAAATACACACTGGTATTGCCTTTGTACATTTTATAAGCAAG
>CANEWV010000177.1 GCA_947442905.1 Chitinophagaceae bacterium
ATTAGAACTTGGACTGATGCAACAAATTCAACAAAATAAAAGTCGCACCCAATTTCAATTGGTGGTATTTAATAATTTACCCTTGTAACTATGTACCACAAATTTAAACCACAATCTCTTTTTACAGGACACACAATGATAGAAGGTGGTAACACGGTTGTTGTTACTACACAAGATGGAACCATCGTGGATGTAATCCCTGCATCGGAAGCAGGAGATGATTGTCAGCAGTTGAATGGCATTTTATCACCTGGTTTTATTAACGCACATTGCCACCTAGAATTATCACATTTAAAAGGCGCTATTCCAACACAAACGGGTCTTTCAGAATTTGTCAAACAAATTGTACCTAAACGTGCGGCTGCTCAAGAAATTATTAATGCTGCCATAGAAGCCGCAGAAACTGAAATGTTTGAAAACGGCATTGTTGCAGTGGGTGATATTTGTAACACAGCAGATACCATTGCGGCAAAAACCAAAGGCAAATTAGCGTACTATAATTTTATTGAAATTTATGGATTAGACCCTTTACTAGCTGCTCAAAAAATGGAAGCTGGTTTATCACTACAACATGAATATATTAATAATGGATTAAGGGCTGTTGTGGTGCCACATGCACCTTACTCGGTACCTGCTCCATTACTTCAATTACTAGCGGCAGCATATGGATCACATACCGTTAGTATACACAACCAAGAAACAAAAGCAGAGAATGATTTTTTTGAAAATAAAATAGGCGCCTTTGTAGACATGTATGCAAGAGTGGGTGTTGATTTAGATTTTTTTACGCCTACAAATACCACCAGTTTACAATCAGTGCTTCATTATTTAGAAGCTGCTACTAAAACAATTTGGGTACACAATAGTTTTACATCGGTGTCAGATATTGGTGCCGTGCAAGCAACTAACACAGATGCCTATTGGTGCTTATGTCCAAGCGCTAACCAGTACATCGAAAACACCATGCCACCCGTTCAACTACTTCGTGAGCAACATGCTAATATTATAGTAGGAACAGATAGTTACGCAAGTAACTGGTCATTAAATATGCTCGACGAATTAAAAAAGATTCAAGCGCATCATCCTGAAATACTTTTAGCGGAAATGCTCACTTGGATTACCAGCAATGGTGCGCGTGCCCTTCAAATGGAAGACACCCTTGGAAGTATCGAAAAAGGGAAGAAGCCAGGGCTAGTATTAATTGAAAACTCAATTAACAGAAATGATATTTTTGACGCGAGGTCGCAAAGAGTTATTTAATGAAATTTAGCTCCATACTCACTAATTATCGCACTATCTAATGATTGCAAAATAATTTTTTGTTTATTTAAACTACTGTTTAAATAACGGTTGGTGTTTAATCCAAAAGAAATTAGATTTAGTAACTCATTTACTGCAGACCGATGTTTTTGTATGATAGGGTCTGCTTTTGATGGTTTTTTAAACCGCATGACACCGCTTTCTGCCTGTGTAATCTGTAAATCGTATGCTATCATTGGGTCAAACACGTTGGCCATTTTAAATCTAGCTTGTTCAAGTGTTCGTTCTCTTAAACTTTCAAGTTTTTCAATAGCATCTAAATTTCGCTCATATTTTTGGATGCCTGCAGTAATTTCTACGTTTTTAATCATACGTAATCCACCTGCCGATTTAATTTGATCTAAGCCAATATGTGAACTTTCGAAAGTTGCCCTTAAAGCTAAATTTCTGACATAATAATAGACGTCTTCGTTGGTGAGGGTATTATTACTGATGGAACTAAACAATGTATCCATTATACGCAACCTAATTGTATTTTGGTTTAATACATTGTTAATTGCAGTTAAATCTAATTGCAAGTCATCATGAACATTTTTTAAATAAGATATTTCACGATGCTTTTCAATTTGTTGTTCTCTTACATTTTCTGCTAAAAACCCTAGCGTAACTGCTAAAAACAACATTAAAAACTCGGTGATATATTCCTTCCACTTTTTGGGATGGTGCGAGTGGTGATGTACTTCCATATTAGTGTTGGGTCTTTAATGTGTTGGGATATTCGGCTTCAATATTTTTTATTAAATCAACTGCCCTTGTGTACGCAAGATCGCTTTGACGGTCTTGGGTAGAATTTCTGATGCCATTGAGTTTGAAAAGTGTATTCAGATATTCTTGTTTGTTAAAAGATTTGAGCTGTAACTGATCCGGGATAAACGTTGGCAAAAGCCTTAAATGAATAGAGGAATTATTGCAAAATAAATCTACTTCAGAAACTGTTCGACCTTTTTCAGTATTTAGATACTCCAGGTTCTCACCAAAATTTTTAGTGATATCGAAGGGTACTGTTTTTAATTCATCTACATATTTATCCATGAAATTATTTTCACGAAGCATTCTATTTTCAATATTCTTAAGACTTATATTATAAAGTTCAATAGCGCGCCTTAACGACTCATTTTTGATATTTTTTAAGAGTCCTGTAAACTTTAATTGTTCAAGTGCTATACAACCTGATTCAAACATTCCAGTTCTATAACATACATAGTTGTGCAATAAATAAAAGGTTTCTTTATTTTTCTCTAACTGGTTGGTTTTTATAAAATAAGAAATGAATCCTACAGCTGAATCAGATTTTGAGCGCGCATTTTTTATACTAGTAAGCTGCGCTGTGTCTTGCATAAGCTCTAAACGAAGTTGCGCAATTACACTTTCTGTTTGATGCGCAATAATTTGCTCTTCTCTTAAATTTTCAGCTAAAAACCCTAGCGTAACTGCTAAAAACAACATTAAAAACTCGGTGATATATTCCTTCCACTTTTTGGGATGGTGCGAGTGGTGATGTACTTCCATATTAATGCTTTTCTTCTTTTTGTTCTATATACTCAAGTAGAGCTAACCCACTCTGTTTAGCAACCCCCATAAACCTTACAGTATTTATCAGGAGGCCTATTCTCCTATTAATTTTGGGTAATACATCAGATTTGATGTCATCTGATTTTGCGGCACTGCAATAAATAATTTGCTTTGGTTTTTGTGCACTTTTCAAAAAAACAACCTGGGCTGAATCAACTAATAGTTGAGATGTATTTTCTCTATTAACAACCGTATTGATTCCAGACCTTTCGATAATTATTTTCTCCATTGCTACAGACTGCGGCATCCATTTATACAGTTCTTTTGAATATTCTCCTAAAACAAATTCGGTTTCCATAGAACTACTCCTTGCTTCTGCAGCTTCACAATCACTTGCGTACTGTAAAATCTTATCCAATAAAACAGAATCTTTAATATAACGTAGTGATGCAGAGCTTTTCATTTGATCATAGGTGTCGTTTTTACTTAAAAAACGAAACACGCTTGGCGGCAAATTTTGATATAAGCTATCTAGAGAAATTTGCTTGTTTGCCATTAAATAAACGACAGCAGTATCAAATTCTTTTAGCATTGCTTTATCACGCAACACAACAGAATCAATAAGTTTGATGTTGTTTTTTATATCCGATTGTAATTGAAGAATAAGTTCATGCGACCTTTCTTTTTCTACATAAACTTCTCTTAAATTTTCGGCTAAAAAGCCTAGCGTAACCGCTAAAAACAACATTAAAAACTCGGTAATATATTCCTTCCACTTTTTAGGGTGGTGCGAGTGGTGATGTACTTCCATAGATGTATTAGTGTAAGACAGCTTGTAAGATAGGTAAAGATTTTATTTCATTAAACTTTTTGTAGTGCCAACTTAGAGAGAGCTGAAACAGTTCTAGTATCTTTTTTCGGTGGGCACCGTTTAACTCAATCGTTTCTAAATTATTATAAAACTGAAGGGTCATAAAATTAGACGCCGTTTGAGCTTCTACCCCTTCCAAAAAATAAGGGTGTGCCGGTTTTTCGCTCACAAATTGGCCTTCTTTAACGTCTAAAAAAGGCGTCTCCAAACTGTAATTTCCTTGCAGCCCAAAACCCAGGGTTTCACTTAAATGAATCAAAAAATAAATAGGTAAATTACTCACCAATACTGGCCCGCCTTTGTCTAATTGCTTTAGGGTGTCTTCAATCAAATAAAATAATTCGGGGTGAGGTTCTGGCTGTAAAATTTGTTGCAAAATTTCTACAATATAGGTAGCCACTGCGTTTCGGACCACACTCGCATAAACCTCTTGATATACATAACCCCAATTGGCCTCCTTTAAAATTTGCATTGCTTTTAAAGGACTATGATACGCTTCTAATTCTAAAATGGCAGCGGGCTGATAAAAAACACTTTTAGTAGCGCCTTTTTTACTAGACGTTCTTACCCCTTTAACAATATATTGTTGCAAACCAAAAAGCTCGGTATAAACAGATGTGATGATACTTGTGTCGCCGTATTTAGTTACACGTAACACAATCCCCTTGGTGTTATGCAGCATATTTTTTTATAAGGCGCCAGTAAATTGTTTCAGAAAACGCATATCGTTTTGAGAATACAATCTTAAATCGTTAACCTGGTATTTTAACTGCGTGATTCTTTCTACACCCATACCAAATGCAAAGCCAGTGTACTTTGTAGAATCGATGCCAAAATTTTCTAGCACTTTTGGATGCACCATACCACTACCTAATATTTCTACCCAACCCGTGTGCTTACAAATATTACATCCTTTGCCACTACAAATTTGACAACTGATATCCATCTCTGCACTAGGCTCTGTGAAAGGAAAATAACTAGGTCTAAAACGCACTTTCACATCTTTGCCAAACATTTCTTGTACGAAAAAATAAAGTGTTTGCTTAAGGTCTGCAAAGCTTACATTTTCATCGATATATAA
>CANEWV010000178.1 GCA_947442905.1 Chitinophagaceae bacterium
AACTGGTATTATTTTGTATGGCTTTGCGGCGATCATATTACAGAGCAGCATATTCACAATTTAGACGTGATCAACTGGTTTAAAAATGGATATCCTGTTAAAGCTCAAGGCTTTGGTGGACGACAAGTAAGAAAATCAAAAGAGCATGGTGAAATATTTGACCATCACTATGTAGAGTTTCATTACGCCGATGGATCTATTTTAAATTCTCAATGTAGACATATGCCAGGCACTTCTAGTAAAGTAGATGAACTGCTTGTAGGCACCAAGGGAAAAATATATTGCGATGCAGCACGTATCACAGATTTACGTGGTAAAACTATTTTTCAATTTGATAAATCTAAAGAGCGTAATCCATATCAAACCGAGCATGACGAACTTTTTGCAGCGATTGCAAAAGGTGAGTATAAATATGCCGATGCCGAAAACGGCGCATACTCAACCATGACTTCTATTTTAGGCCGAATGGCTACGTATAGCGGACAAATTATAGATTGGGATAAAGCGATTAACTCTGGTCTTAATTTACACCCTTCGGTGTATGCATTTGATGCTGCAGCGCCTGTTAATCCGGGTCCTGACGGATTCTATCCAGTGCCGGTGCCTGGTGTTACAAAATACTAATGACTAAAAATGTAAAGCGGCTCCCTTTTCTAGTAATTGGGAGCCGCTTTTTTATTCTACAATAATTTCATCGATAAATTGAAAGCCGCTTTGAAGTTTTGAAATAAACTTAATATAGCGTGCGGCGGTTGGTTTCATTTGTACTTTAAAATCTTTAAAGAGTAAACTACTTTCTGTTGAAGATATCGTATTGTTGTCTCTACCCTGATTGGTATAATTGATACCATCCACGGATGTTTGTACTTCTATGTATTTAGGCATATAAACACCAGGTCCAATAATTTGCATAAAATTTGCTTGCACCAAACTTACGGTATCAATTTTTTGTAAATCAATCACCACATCCATATTGGTGATAAAGCCCTGCCACTGTCCATCTTGGTATGTTAAAGTTCCACGGTAACCGTTTACAAGTGTGCGTGCACCATCAGCAGGATAACCTTTACTATAAGGTATATTGTAGGTTACGGGTTTATTAAATGCTTTATGAAAATTTATGAGTACCGAATCCGGTGCTGATTTTTTTGCATTAATAATGGAAGCTTTAATAGTTGCTTTTGAATCAATTAAAAACGGCGTTGAATATATATTGGAAGCAGTGGTTGGTGCTGTTCCATTGGTGGTATAATAGATGGTAGGTTTAAACTGCTCACTATTAAAAGTTATGCGCGCGGCACGTGACATAGTATCAATGCTTGTGGTAATGTCTACTCTATTGGAAGGCCTACAATAATTGATATTAAATGCTTGTAGTAATTTATAATGAGCGGTTAATTTTTCTTGAAACTGCGCCCAATTTTTAGTAGCCGGATTACTCCACACCACTTCGCTTAAAGCAATGATGCGCGGGAAAATCATGTATGCAGCATGCTCCTGCGTAGGTACATATTCGGTCCATAAATTGGCTTGCGCCCCTTTTACATATTGCTGTTTGTCTTTTTCTAGAGCTACAGGAAGAGGCTCATATTCATATACTTTTTGAAGTGGTAAGAATCCGCCAATGGCTTCTGGTTCACCAGCTGGGTTTTGTTGGTATTTATCAAAATAGCAAGTGCCACCAGGGGTCATAATAACATCATGATTTTGTCTTGCTGCATCGATACCACCTTGTTCTCCTCTCCAGCTCATTACGCGGGCACCTGGTGCAAGTCCACCCTCTAATATTTCATCCCAGCCTAGTAGGTACCGCCCTTTACTAGAGATAAATTTTTCCATTCTTTTGATGGCATAGCTTTGGAGTTCATCCTCATCTTTTAGGTTATTATCACGAATGCGCTTTTGACATTTGGTACATTTTTTCCAGTGCCCTTTTGCGGCTTCATCACCTCCAATATGAATATATTTTGAAGGAAATAACCCCATCACTTCTGTAATTACGTCCTGCATAAAAGTGAATGTCGAATCGTTACCAATACAAAATTCGCCGGTTCTACCTTTAACACTATCACAGCCAAGATTTGGGTAGGCTGCTAGTACTTCATCGGAGTGTCCTGGCATTTCAATTTCTGGAATAACGTTGATGGCTTTTGCTGCAGCGTAAGCAACAATATCTTTTGCATCATTTTGCGTGTAATAACCTCCATATGCTAACGGATCTCCTTCTTGTAAATACCCCATTCCATTTTTCCACCATTCTTTCCATGTTTTGTGTGTTCTAAAAGCAGCCTGCTTTGTTAAAAGCGGGTATTTTTTTATTTCAAGTCTCCAACCTGCACCATCCGTTAAGTGTAAATGCAGGTTATTGATTTTATAAATACTTAAAACATCCATTAAACTTTTGATAAAAGATACCGGATAAAAATTTCGAGATACATCTAACATGAGACCCCTGTATTCGAATCTGGGCTTGTCTTTTACCGTTACACAGGCAATACGACTTGGTGTACTAGAGGTATACCAAAGTTGAACAATGGTTTGAGCACCATAGAGCGCGCCAGCATAATCTTTAGCAGATATAGTAATGGTACTTGCAGAAACCGTTAACGTGTATTCGCTACTCGCTAAATTTTTATTCTCTTTAAATACTATGCGCGTATTTCCTTTTGGAAGCGTGCTAGTAGATGTACTTGTAATTTGCTGTACATATTTTGCAATCGGTTTCCAACTAGCTGGTGCTATAAACTGCGTATTTTTATAAAAAGTAAAATTTCCATTATTTACTTTCAAAAATTGCGGCTCTGGAATGATACTAACTTGCTTTTGTGCTACAGCAATATATCCTACGAGTATTAACGAAATAGCAAATACTATTTTTTTCATCCTTCTTTACTTTTTAATATAAAAATCCTTACCTAAACTCCAGTCATTGTTAAAATAACCCACTGCTTTAATGCCGTCTTCACCTTTAATAAGCATATCAAGTGAAAAAACCATAAAGTCAGGGAAACCACTTCCACCACTAAAATATTGGTTGGCATCTGCGGCTTGCATGCCTTGTACACCAGTACCACCAATGAGTGCAACGCTTGTAATACCATTGTTTTGTGCAGGGTACATGAAGTAAGCCCCTAGGTCTTGACCTTCAAAAACGGTGTTTCCCATTACAATTTTTCCAGTAGTTACTTTAATCGGACAGTTGGTAAGGAGTGCCGCTGCTGCGGTATTGGTTGTTTCGTTACCATATAAAATAACGCCTTGATTTTGATAAGCCGCCGTCGTAAAATCTTTATCTGCAATTAAACTTACAGAACCATTTCCTCTATAGTACCATGTTTCAGCGTCATATTTTGCTTTTTGTAGCGCCCAATTATTTTCTGCTTCTGTTCCATGGGTAGCGTATACAAAAACCATATTATGGTTGAAAGCTTCTTTTAATCCACCATTTCTTTGTACGCCTTTATTGGTAAGAGATGGTGAGGTTCCTTTATTCCAAGTTGTATTTTTTTCCAATACAAGCGAAGTACCATTAACAATATGTGTTAACTGACTACCGTCTAATACAACAGTAACCGTATCACCTATCGCAAAATCTTTGGTATCGATGGCAACAGCATTGATATTGGTAGTGGTACCTGTAATGTTTTTTGTTTTCATGTTACGCGTAAGTTGTACGCGGCTGTAATCAAAACTTTTTGTTTGTTGCAACACTTGTAACCAGTGATAGGTGTTGGTAATAGCAGTAGAAGGAAGCGTGTAATCAATCACATTTACCTTACTGCTAAAAGGAATGGTATGTCTTTTGAAATAATCAAAAATAGGAGCCCAGTCAACACTCTCATCACTAAACCAATGTGAACCTCCTGGATATTCGTAGTAACTAAAATCAGGATGAAACTCGGCCAATACTTTTTTCATTTGTCTAGCATAGTTTACCGAAACGGTTTCATCTGCATCGCCATGAAAAATGTAAACACCATTCGCTTTGTAGTTATTGACCATGCCTAAAACATTGCTTGGTGTACTTGCTCTGGTTAATATTTTTTTAACTGCTGTGCTGGTGTCATTTGGAACCAGACCATCGTGTGAGCCATACGCAGCAAGGGTTGGATAGCCCGCCGATGGCGCAATAGCAGCCCACTTTCCAGGATAGGTAGCACCTAAATACCAAGTACCATGACCTCCCATAGAGTGTCCTGTTAAATAAATATTTTGAGGGTTTGGCTGATATGTTTTTTTAGCAATTTCAAAAACTTCTAGTGCATCGAGTCTACCCCAATCTTCCCAGTTAAAACCTCTAGGTCTTCTATTGGTAGGTGCTACTATCGGACCTTCTTGTTTTGGTTTGTAAGCTCTTGCTTGAGAAATGGCTTCTACCTCTGCGCCATGCACCGATAAAAATAAACTTGGATTATTTTTATTGTCGTTGGCCTGAGGCGCTACTGCATAATACTGAACAGATCCGTCTATTGTACTAATAAATGTATGCGAAGCGTGTTCATTACTTTTTACTGCAGTTACTACAACAGATGTAGTATCAATAATTTGGTTGTTAGCCATTAAAGTAAGTGAAACCCGGTAGCTTCCTTTTGTTGTATTTTTTGGAACCGGAATTTCTACGGCTACTTTTCTTGCAATTTGAGGAGCAATATTAGCAATATTGGTTTCTATTTTTTGATCTTCAACCGTTGCTGTAATACGCATACCTGCCGTATTATTTTTAGAACTATTGACTACAACAAGGCCTGCCCAT
>CANEWV010000179.1 GCA_947442905.1 Chitinophagaceae bacterium
GTCGCTATTTAAGGATTTTAAGTGCTGGTCGAGGGCTAGGGTAAATGCAGCAAGGCTTTCCGGAGTGTTTTCAAACTCAATAAGCCATTCGTGTGCTCCTTGGTTTTGGTCCCCAAAGTAAATGGGCGCCGCTGTATAATCTTTAACCACCAGTCCGGTGCTTGCCGCTGCTGCTGCAATGGCTTTGTCGGTATTATCTACCATCACTTCTTCGCCAAAGGCATTGATAAACTGTTTGAGTCTGCCCGTTACCACAATCCGGTAAGGGGCAAGACTTGTAAATTTAACCGTATCGCCTACCAAATAACGCCATAGCCCACCATTGGTGCTAATGACCAGTGCGTAATTTTTGTCAAGCTCAACTTTGTCAAGTCCAATTGTGCGGGGCTTTTCTTTTCCGTATTCTTCGGTGGGCATAAACTCATAAAAAATCCCATGGTCTAAAAACAAAAGCATGCCTTCTACACTTGGGTCATCTTGTGCTGCAAAAAATCCTTCGGAGGCATTGTACATTTCTAAGTAGTTGCATCCCGGTCCAATTAATTTTTGAAACTGCTCTTTGTAGGGTGTAAAAGAAACGCCACCATGAATATATAATTCTAAACTAGGCCACACTTCTTTTAAAGTTTGCTTGCCTGTAATTTCTAAAATTCTTTTGATGAGTAAAAGTGTCCAAGTAGGAACGCCAGAAATAGAAGTTACATTTTCTAGAATGGTAGATTGTGCTAGCTGTTCAATTTTTGTTTCCCACTCATCCATCAGTGCAATGGATAATTCAGGTGTGCGAATCCAGTTGGCCCACATGGGTGTATTTTGAAGCAGTACGGCGCTTAAATCGCCCACACTAATTTCATCATTGAACTTACTTATTTGATGACTTCCACCAATCACAAGTCCTTTACCAGTTAGTAAATCACTGTCATTATTAAATTTATAATAGAGGGCTAATACATCTTTTGCTGCTTGGTAATGACAATCTTCTAAACTCTCTTCGGTGATAGGGATGAATTTACTTTTGTCTGATGTGGTGCCGCTACTTTTTGCAAACCATTGTACAGGCGTGTTCCACAGCACTTGGTCTTCACCCTCAAAAAGCCTATCAATAAAGGGTTTTAGGTCTTCGTATTCACTAATTGGAACGGCTTCTTTAAACTTTCGAATATTAAATATTTCGTTGAAACCATATTTTCTACCAAAGGATGTGTACTGTCCATGTGTTACTAAATCTTGTAACACTTCTCTTTGTGTTGCAACAGGATTTGCTACCCATCTTTCAATATGCGCAATTCTTAATAGAGCAAGTCGTGATATGGCAGGACTTAAAAATTTCATGCGAATTAAAGCTTAGCTTCTTTTCCCATGTCAATAATCCAATCTTTTCTACGAAGCGTAAAATTGGTTCCTAAATACAAACGTCTAACGTCTTCATCGTCTGCTAATTCTTCGGCAGTTCCGTGTTTAAATATTTTTCCTTCTATTAAAAGGTAGGCTCTATCACAAATGGACAAGGTTTCATTTACATTATGGTCTGTAATTAAAATCCCAATATTTTTTGTTTTTAATTTTGCTACTACGGTTTGAATATCTTCTACAGCAATGGGGTCAACGCCAGCAAATGGCTCATCTAATAAAATAAATTTTGGATCCACAGCAAGTGCTCTCGCGATTTCTGTTCTCCTTCTTTCTCCACCACTTAAACTATCGCCATTATTTTTTCGAACCAGTTGTAAATTAAATTCGTCGAGTAACGATTCTAATTTTAATAATCTTTCTTCTTTTGAAAGTGTGGTCATTTCAAGTACCGCTAAAATATTATCTTCTACACTTAAACTTCTAAAAACGCTGGCCTCTTGAGGTAAATAGCCAATACCCATTTGGGCCCTTTTGTACATCGGTAGCTTTGTGATGTCTTCTTCGTTCAAAAACACGGCGCCTTCGTCCGGCTTTATAAGACCAACCACCATGTAAAAAGTAGTTGTTTTACCAGCACCATTGGGCCCGAGTAAACCTACAATTTCACCTTGTTTAACCGTAACGCTTACATTGTTTACAACGGTTCTACCCTTGTAACTTTTTTGAAGCGCAGTTGTATGTATAATTCCGTTCAAAATAGATGGTTTCTACAAAAATAGGGCTTCTAACCCTCTTCTGTATCAGGTTTTGAGGCCCATAGTCCTTTTTATAAAGCCATTTTGGCTGTATATTGCATCAATTTTAATATTTGCCCCCCACAAAGCAGCAATCATGAAAGTAACGGATCATTTACAGCAGGCAAAAGACACCCTTATTTCTTTTGAAGTGTTACCTCCGCTAAAAGGTAAGACCATCAATACTTTATATGAGCATTTAGACCCTTTAATGGAGTTTAAACCTTCTTGGATTAATGTAACCTACCACCGTAGTGAAACCATGTTCAAGAAAAAATTAGATGGTTCATTTGAAAAAGTAGAGGTACGTAAGCGCCCGGGAACGGTGGGTATTTGTGCCGCTATTATGAACCACTATCAAGTGGACGCAGTTCCGCACATTATTTGTGGTGGATTTACAAAAAGAGAAACAGAAGACGCGTTAATTGATTTAGACTTTTTGGGTATTGACAATGCGCTTGTGTTACGTGGAGATGCTGCAAAAAATGAATCTTCATTTGAGCCAGAAAAAGAAGGTAATCATTTTGCCATTGATTTAATTAAGCAAGTAAACAACATGAACAATGGTGTTTATTTAGATGAGGATATTAAAAACGGCGGCCAAACAAAATTTTGTGTGGGTGTTGCTGGATATCCAGAAAAACATTTTGAAGCACCCAATTTAGAAATTGATTTAAAGCATTTAAAAAACAAAGTGGATGAAGGCGCAGGCTACATCATGACACAGATGTTTTTTGACAATCAAAAATTTTATGATTTCGTGAAAGCCTGTAGGGATATGGGTATCAACGTTCCTATCATACCCGGACTTAAGCCCATTACCAATAAAAAACAACTCTCTGTTTTACCCCGAATATTCCATGTAGACATTCCTACAGATTTGTCTAATGCAATTAATAAATGTAAAACAGATGCCGATTGCGAACAAGTTGGAACCGAATGGTTGATACAACAAAGTAGGGAGCTCAAAGCTTTTGGCGTACCTGTACTACATTATTACACCTTGGGTAAACCAAAAGTGATTTTTAACGCAGTTAAAGAATTGGTGTAATTATTTGGTAGGCGCTTTTTTACTTTTTACCTGAATAATATCGTCAAACTGTTCGATCGTTAATTGTTTGGCAATGATGCGTTTATCTTTGTCTAACAAATAAACAGTAGGCGTTTTATAGATATCGTAAAGCTGTCTGTAATTGGCTCTTCCTGCTTTTTCATCCGCCTCTTTTGCAGCTTTTGTTTGGTAGGCATGGATCCAATTTTTCAAGTTTTTTTCTGTCACAAATTTTTTCCAGGCAGCTTGTTCTGCGTCGTAAATATTTACGCCTAACATGGTCATTCCAACAGCTTTCCATTTGGCTCTATAAAAAGAATCCAGTCTTGGAAGTTCCTCTTTACAATGCCCGCAGTTAGGATCATAAAATACCACCATGGTATAGGTAGAAGGTATCTTATAAAGTGAAACGGCTTTACCTAGGGAATCCACCAAATCCAGTGCTGGCGCGGGTAATCCGAGCTGATTGGCCATTAAACTATAGGCTCTTTCCGTGACTGTTTTTCGAGATGCAGGGTTTAAAATAACCGTATCGCCTTTGGCATAAAAGTTTTCAAATAAATACACAAATACTTTGTCTTGCCCCATAAATTCGGGAGCCATATATTTATTGGTGAACTTGGTAAGTAGGTATGGATAAATTTCTTTTCCTGTTTTTGCCATTAGTAACATGTACTTTACTTCTTCAATAACGGAGTCTGGTTCGGCAGAAACATAGTACTTAAAATACTCGTCTAATTTAGATTCAAAAAACGGTGTTCTTAAAAGTCTGTCATCATTAAAAAGTACGTCATCCCAAAAATGATTTTTCACAAAACGGTAGGGCGCCAAAGAGTCTGGTTTTCCGTTAACTACAGGTACAGCGGGGGCTACAGGGCGTTTCATGGCACTAAATAGCATCGCTAATAATGATCCAGGATATTTTTTTACGATATCGTTTCGATAGCCTTCTACGAGCTTATCTACCTTTCCATACTCGTCTGCTAAACGGGTAGAATCTGCCTTGGTTTTAGCCGCATTAAAATCATTTCTGATGTTTTGAAGTTGTTGTCCTTTTTCAGAAGAAAAACCAATATAGGCTTTAAACAAATCGTTATCGCGTGAACCAGTAATGGTTGCTTTTTCTTTAACCGTTGTATCACCTTCGATACTAAAATGTTGGTTATCGTCCATTAAAAATTCAAACTGCTTGGTAATTTGTGGCGTAACCACAAAATATACGCCACTCGTTAATTTAGTATCGCCTTTAAAAACGCCTTGACCACTCGCATCTAGCATGGTAGAGTCTACGAGCACCAGACTTTTACCATAATAACTCCCTATATAGATTTTACAATTTGTTAGGGGCTTTAATTTGATATTTATACGCCTTCCAGCAGGTTTTGTTTGTGCACTAATAGCGCTATTCAAACATAACAGTGTTAAAAAGGTGATACAAGATTTTGCTAAAAAGTTCTTCATAGAATTAAATTCTATGCAAATTTAGGTAATTAGATCATGCAGCCTCTCAAAGCGTCTTATATTTGCATGCAGTGAGAAAACAAAAAAAACA
>CANEWV010000180.1 GCA_947442905.1 Chitinophagaceae bacterium
AGCAGACACCTTTGCATCGGTATAGCCAACATAAGAAACGGTAAGTGAAGCACCTACTGCTACTCTAATACTAAATTCACCATTACCGCTAGTTAGTGCGCTAATGTTTCCAGATTTAACAGTTGCTCCAGAAAGAGCAGCGCCTGTGTTAGATAGTACTTTACCATCTATAACAGTTTGCTGCGCTAACGCATACTTACTAGATGTAAGCATGAGCACTGCAACCATGAAAAATAAAAATTTTCTCATTTGCATATTATTTGGTTAAAAAATAAAGCCCTAAATTATATAATTATTACCAATTTGTTAAAAATATTTAACATCTAAGTTTAATTAATTCATTTTCAATGAATTATAGCCTAACAAACGGTCGTTTTTTTTTGTAAAACTTGAATTTTTTATCTACCAAACGGCAATATGAAAGGATGAATGGTAAAAAATATGCTTTTATAGCGCCTCATTTTAGGGTACTTTTGCAGCATGTTAGTACTAGACGGAAAAATTGCAGCAGCCGCTGTAAAAGCATCATTGCAAGCGCAAACAGCAGCACTTGCTGCAAGTGGTAAAAGAGCGCCACATTTGGCGGCCATTTTAGTGGGCAACAATGGAGCCAGTGAAACTTATGTAGCTAGTAAGGTTAAAAACTGTGAAGAAACAGGCTTTATATCGTCGCTTATTCGTTTAGAAGAAACCGTGTCTGAAGATGTCTTGTTAGCAACGATTCAAAAGTTAAATAACGACCATACCGTAGATGGTATTTTGGTGCAACTTCCTTTACCAAAACATATCAGTGATCAAAAAGTAATTGAAGCCATTGATCCTACAAAAGACGTGGATGGTTTTCATCCAGTAAACGTTGGAAAATTAGTGCAAGGCCTTGAAACCTTTATCCCTGCTACACCTTACGGCATCATGTTATTACTAGAACACTTTAATATTGATACTAAGGGCAAACATGCAGTTGTTGTTGGCCGCAGTAATATTGTAGGACGCCCTATGAGCATTTTACTTAGCAGCAATGTAAACAAAGGCAACTGTACCGTTACCATTTGTCATTCACATACACCAAACATTGAAGCCTTTTGTAAAGACGCAGACATATTAGTTGCTGCACTTGGTAAACCCGGATTTATTACTGCTAACATGGTAAAACCTGGCGCTATAATTATTGACGTAGGCATTACAAGAGTTGCCGATGCAACAACTAAAAGTGGATTTAGAATTAAAGGCGATGTTGCCTACAACGAAGTATCAGATGTTGCAAGTGCTATTACACCGGTACCAGGTGGCGTAGGACTTATGACCATTGCGGGACTTCTAAAAAATACCATGCAGGCTTATTTACAGCACGCTTAATTAAACCATGAAAAGCACAATAACAGCAACAGCTATGTTACCCGTGATGGAGTATTTTTATACCCTCCAAGGTGAAGGCTATCACCAGGGTAAAGCTGCCTATTTTATTAGGTTAGGTGGTTGTGATGTAGGCTGTGTTTGGTGCGATGTAAAAGATAGTTGGGACGCTACTAAGCACCCATTACAATCTGTAGAATTTTTAGTGTCTGAAGTACAAAAAACACCTGCCAAATTAGTCGTAATTACAGGTGGTGAACCACTCCTACACAATTTAGATGCACTTACCGCAGCACTTCAAGCAGCTGGCCTCGAAACCAATATAGAAACATCTGGCTCCTCACCATTATCTGGTAGTTGGAACTGGATTTGTTTATCACCTAAAAAATTTAAAGCACCACTAGATCATGTCGTACAAGTAGCACACGAATTAAAAGTGGTAATTTTTAACAAACACGATTTTGAATGGGCCGAAACTTTTGCGGCGCAGGTGCCTCCTACTTGTAAATTATACTTGCAACCGGAGTGGGAAAAAGCGTCAAGTATGCTGCCTTTAATTACAGCATATATTAAAGAAAACCCAAAATGGGAACTGAGTGCACAACTGCACAAATATATTAACGTACCTTAATTGCATGAAGCAAAAAAATAGGTTTAGGCAGCTGATCATTTGTTGTGCTTTTCTTTTATTAAGCACTTTATCATTTGCACAAATACCGCCTCAATCTAACAATCCAAAAGCTTTAAAAAAATACAACGAAGCGCTTGTTGCACTTGAAGACAACCGCAGCACAGAAGGCATTGCACTACTTGGCAATGCTTTACAAATAGACTCCAATTTTATTGATGCCTACTTATCACTGGCCGGTGCACTTGGCAATACCAAACAGTATAAAAAAGCAGTTACGGTGTATGAGCGCGCGCGTTTAAAAGGCAGCAATTATTTTACACCTTACGAATTACCATTTGCCATAAACCTTGCGGGGCTTGGACAATTTGAAGAAGCACTTGCAGCCATCAAAAGGTTTTTAACACTTACTGATTTGAGTGGCAGAAGTTTAAAAGCCGCACAGTACCGAAAAAAAACATTTGAATTTGCGGTTAGCGCGCCTCAAAAAAATAAAAACGCTTCCTATGTTTTTTCACCAAAAAATTTAGGCGATAGTGTAAACTCTCGTTCTTCCGAATATTATCCTTCTGTTACTGTTACCGATGATGCACTTGTTTTTACTAGACGCACCGGAAATGCCAGAGAAGATTTTATGCTAAGTGGCATTCCGCACAAAGACAGTTTTAATAAAGCAGCGCCACTTGATGGGGATATTAATGTAGAACCACGCAAAGGGGCTATTACTGTTTCACAAGATGGCGACTGGTTGTTTTTTGCAGCAGATATAGCAGGTGCGGGCCTGGGTGGATTTGATATTTATAAATCGGTGTATACACCAACTGGGTGGAGCGAACAGGAAAATTTAGGCGATTCTATTAATACCGATTTTTGGGAAAGTTCACCAGCTATTAGCCCCGACAAACGCGTCTTATATTTTAGTAGCAACAGACCCGGCGGATACGGTGGTGCCGATTTGTATGTGGGTTATTTAAAACCAAATGGACGCTGGACCGAAGCCGTAAATATGGGGCCGAGTGTAAACACAGCAGGTGATGAACTCGCTCCATTTATTCATGCCGATAATCAAACACTTTATTTTACCTCGGACGGCCTACCTGGTTATGGCGGATCCGATTTATTTGTACTCAAAAAATTATCAAATGGAAAATGGGGCACACCAGAAAATATGGGCTACCCAATAAATACGATCGAAAACGAAGGTAGTTTAGCTGTTGCCGCAGACGGCTACACTGCTTACTACGCAAGCGATAGAGAAGATAGCAGGGGTGGCCTCGATATTTATTCTTTTACACTTCCTACACATGCAAGGCCTTATAAAACCATTTATATGAAAGGGAATATCACAGATCTTCTAACAAAAAAAGGATTGCCTGCTAATTTAGAATTAACAGACAATGCCTCAGGTACTATTATCAATAAAGTACAAACCGACGAACTCGGACATTATTTTATTACACTCCCCGAGGGAAAAGATTACACATTTACGGTTAATAGAAAAGGATATTTATTTTATTCGAGTGCGTATGCATTATCAACTGCAGCGCCTGATAGTACCTACATTAAAAATATTGCTTTAGAACCCATTAAATTGGCTTCTAATTTTGTGTTCACACAAGTATTATTTGACAACAATAGTTACGCACTCTTACCAGCCTCTTTACCAGAATTAAATAAACTGGTTCAAATATTAGAAGAGAACCCGGGCATGCATATACAAATTAGTGGTCACACAGATAATATTGGTAAAGCCGCCGATAATCTAACACTCTCTACAAATAGAGCAAAGGCCATTGTGCAATATGTATCGGGCAGAGGCGTTGCTACTGATAGGCTTACCTACAAAGGGTTTGGCAGTACCGAGCCCATTGCCACCAATGCAACACAAGAAGGGCGTGCACTTAACAGACGCACTAGTTTTACGATTACGAAGTTGTAAGTTGCGCGCGCGTTGTTGCGGGTGTTGCGCGTTATGCTGCGCATATTTTCTAGTACTACTACTGATTTTTGTTTGAACGCTTTGCGTGAGCTTGCACTATAATGGACACACAAATTGCAGACAACGAACTACGTTACCAAATTGCACTCACACAAATTGAATCGATAGGGCCAAGCCTTGCCAAACATTTACTGGAACATTTTGGAACAGCGAGCGGGGTATTTAATGCTTCTAAAAAAGATTTATTAGACATCGAATATTTTGGCAATTATCGCGCCGAAAAAATTATACGGTTCAATAATTTTACGGCCGCCGATGAAGAGGTTTGTTTTGTAAAAAAACATGGTATCACGCCCTTATTTATTAATGCGGCGGGCTACCCAAAAAAATTAGCCGCCTGCACCGATGCACCCATCATAGTCTACTATAAGGGCAATGCACCCATCAATCAAACCCGCATCATTAGTATTGTTGGCACCAGGCTGCCCACCACTTATGGTAAATGGCTTACGCGTTTAATTGTTGAGGAGCTCGCACCCTACCAGCCGCTTATTATTAGTGGACTCGCTTATGGTATTGATGTAACCGCGCATCAAACAGCACTTGATTGTAATTTGCAAACAGTGGGCGTGCTCGCGCATTCGCTCGCTACCATTTATCCGGCGGCACACCAACATATTGCAAAAGATATTATAGCAAGTGGCGGCCTATTAACGGAACTCTCCTCTACGGCACGCATCGAAAAATTTAATTTTCCAAAACGAAACCGCATCGTAGCGGGTTTATCAGATGCAACCATTGTAATTGAAACAGAAACTAAAGGCGG
>CANEWV010000181.1 GCA_947442905.1 Chitinophagaceae bacterium
ATTGAAAACAATTTTGCTCCTTGGAAATTTTCACCAGAAGACCGTGAAAACTGGGCAAAAGAAATCTAATCATCTACTACTATGAAAGTAAATACAATGGCCGAAATGATGGCTTCAGGAACAATGCCAGAATACTTATTTTGGGTTGGTTGTGCTGGTAGCTTTGACCAGAGAGCTCAAAAAATCACCAAAGCATTTTCACTTATTTTAGATAAAGTAGGTATAAGCTATGCCATATTGGGTAAAGAAGAAGCATGTACTGGCGATCCTGCAAGAAGAGCCGGCAACGAATTTTTATTCCAAATGATGGCCTACCAAAATATTCAAGTAATGAACGCTTATGGTGTTAAAAAAATAATCACCACCTGCCCTCACTGCTTTAATACCATCAAAAATGAGTACCCGGAGCTTGGTGGAAATTATGAAGTAATACACCATACAACACTCCTACAATCCTTAATAAACGAAGGTAAAATTGTATTAAAAGAAGGCGGTGCGTTCAAAGGCAAAAAAATATCCTACCATGATAGTTGTTATTTAGGCCGTGCGAATAATATATATGAAGCCCCACGTAAGGTGTTGGAAATTTTAGACGCTGAGCTTATTGAAATGAAAAGATGCCGCTCAAACGGACTATGCTGTGGTGCTGGCGGTGCACAAATGTTTAAAGAAGAAGAAGCAGGCAATACCAGAATCAATATAGAAAGAGCAGAAGAAGCAGTGGCTACCGGTGCTCAAATTATTGCATCTGCATGTCCTTTTTGTAATACCATGATGACAGACGGTATCAAAAACAAAGAAAAAGAAAATGAAATGGCGGTGCTAGATATAGCAGAACTCATTGCAGAAAGCATAGCATAATTTAAATACACAATCATGAATTTTTCTATAGAAGCGCATATTCCTTCCGATTTTAACGACCATGCACGTGTTTGGATTTTTCAGAGCAGCAGATTGTTTACCATGTCGGAGGCTTTTGAAATTGAAACCATTTTAAATGACCATTGCAGCGTTTGGAAAAGCCATGGACATGCCGTAAAAGGGTATGCTAATTTATTTTTTGGCCAATTTATTGTGGTTATGGCCGACGAAACGGAGGCCACCGTTGGCGGCTGCAGCACAGACAGCTTATTCAGAATCATCAAGCAAATTGAGGCGCTATGCAAAGTCAATTTATTTGATAGACAAATGCTTGCCTTTTTAATAAAAGACAAGATTCAACTATTACCACTCGCGCAATTAAAATATGCGGTATCAAATAATCATATCAACCCTGACACCATTTATTTTAACAATACAGTGGGAACAAAAAAAGAGTTGATGCAAAACTGGATGATCCCTATGAGCGAGAGCTGGCTCGCTGCAAAGGTTTAACAGGCTTTGTAACCACTTTGTTTAACTGATAACTAATAGCGATTCTGTAATTTCTTGTATTACTTGAGCTAAAAGATTCTAAATTAAAATTAGCACCGTAAACAAATGTTTGGAACTGCTGCTGAGTAGTTGGGTCAATAATATTGATAGACACTATTAAACGGCGGTCAAAAAATTTACGTTGCACCCCTAAATTAACCGTTAAATTACTTCTACTTCTACCCTGCGGATCTGCAAAATTATTGTAGCGTGCTGTACCTTCAAAAGTTAGCAAATTACTTGGCGTAAAATTATAATTGAGGCTGGTATAAAAAGTGGCGCCATCCCGGTACTTGTACAATAATTTTTCTGAAGCCCCGTACTGATTGAATGTATAACCTGCGCTCCCATTCATTCTAATTTTTTTTGTAAAAGTGTATCCACCCCAAGCACTTGCTTCATACTCTTTTCTATCAGCAATATTTTTCCAAGTTACTTCAGTTTTGCCACCCGATTGCAATGTTCGTATGCTATTAAATACTTGCGTTAGTTGATTGTACCCTAGTGATGTATTGATATAATATTTACCCTTTACATAACTAAAATTCCAATCGTAGTTGTGCGATAAAGTGGGTTCTAAATAAGGATTCCCAAATCTAATATTATAGGGATCACTATAGTCGACATTGGGGTTTAATTCGCCAATACCAGGCCTTCGAATGGTTGCCCTATAAACAAGGGTGGTATTCATTTCTTTAGAGAACTCTTTACGAAGGGTAAAATTGGGAAGTATATTCCAATAGCCAGTGTCTACGTCACTTGCATTCCCCTTTAAAAAAACAAATTGCAAATTGGTATACTCGGCCTGAACACCAAATGATAAGCGGTACTTACTTTTAAAATTATATGATAAGCCAGCTCTAGCTGTTGCAACCAGTTGTTCGTTGGTAAAATCATTACTTAATAAATCATTGGTTGCAAACACCTGATCCGACTTACGATAAAACAGGGTATTGACACGTCCATGGTACCAAGTATTTAAAAAAGAAACCCCTCCATTAAAATTATGTTGCTTGGTTTTTAAGGGGCGTAAAAAATCAATCCTTAATGACGCCGAATTGTTGTCTGTGTTAAAGAGTTGCCTTTGTGTAGAATCTACCCCAGTTGGTGTTTTATCAGGAAAAAGAAACTGCTGAAAAAATGTTCTGTTATTATGGGAACTTGACAAATTGGCATTTGCAATAAAGCGTAAATAACCAGGCCCTGTTTTTTGTTTGATATTATAACTCCCAGATAATACATGATTTATACCACCGCCTACACTATGGTTGTTTCGGTTGCTTAAACGGTAAATTTGCTGCTGGTTGTTGATATTGGTATACGTATTATTAGAATTGTTGTCAAATGAATTTGGATTGAGCTGATAGGTAAGCGAAACAGTATGTTGCTTGTCAAATTCATAATCGGCCTGCGCACGAAAGTTAGGCCTCGATGAAAAATTGGTAAACCTATTTTGTGTATTAAAATAATTAGTAGAATCTCTATAAATATTTTCTCTTTTGGAATAACCATTACCCGTAATGGTACTCACGCCCACACCGCCATTTAAATTTAATACTAGTTTTTGATTTCGGTAGCTACCATTGGCAGATGTTGATGATTCACCCCTTGTTCCAGCACTAACATTTACCCTTCCAACCCATCCAATTTTTCCTTTTTTGGTAACAATATTAATAACACCTCCTGTTTCTGTCGCGTATTGAGGTGGAGGATTTGTCATGACCTCAATTTTTTCAATACTATTACCTGGCAAACTCTCTAATAAGTCTTGGAGCTGTTGCGCATTTAAATCGGTGGGCTTGTCATCAATTAATATGCGAGGCTCTTTTCCTTTTAACAATATTTTCCCGTTAGGATCATTGTTAATAAGGGGCATGTTTTTTAATAACTCGGCAGTAGTTGCTCCACCACTTAAAGCACTTTCACCCACATTAAAAATGATTTTATCATCCTTGTTTTCTATAAGCGGCTTTTCGGCATATACAATTACTTCAGAACTAGCCGCACCAGAAATATTTAGTTTAACATCACCCAAATTAAAGTCGTAGCGCTCTTCTCTTAAATAGATACTGTCTATTTGAAGATCGGCATAACCCACCATAGTAGCTTTGAGCTTATAATATCCAAATGGCAAATTCAAACATTCAAAAGCACCGTTTTTATCAGACACTACTTGAACCGCTACAACCGTATCCGACATTTTTTTTAATTGGATGCTAGCAAAAGATAAAGGCTTGCCTGTCACCGCGTCTAATACATTGCCAATAATAAGCCCCATGGATCTGTTGGATTGAGAAGGAGGCTTCTGACAATAGCCCTGAATACAAAAAAACAAGACCCCAATTATGGATAAAAAAGACTTCATAGTATCGATTACAAAATAAATCTTTATTAGCAAGATGAGAAATAATAAGTGCTAATTGGCTATTTTTATGCAAATAATCGGCAACCATGTTAACGATCTACGGCATACCCAATTGCGACACTGTAAAAAAGAGTTTAGACTGGCTTACAAAACACAAAATTGAATATGTGTTTCATAACTACAAAAAAGAAGGGGTAACACCTACCCTATTAAAAGACTGGATGTCGCAACAAGATTTTACGCTGATTGTAAATACAAAATCTGCTACCTATAAAAAATTAAGTCCAGCAGATCAGGCTAAATGCGCAAAAGCAAATACAGCCATTTCCGTACTTATAGAAAATACCAGTTTAATCAAAAGACCCATTGTAACTAAAAAGGGCAAAATAATAGCCATTGGATTTGACGCAGAAATCTATGCTGGCTTATTTTAAAATAGATGCTAATTTTTGTAAGAGCTCTTCACCTCTCAAATCTTTACCAATAATTTTTCCGGTAGGATCCAATAATAAGTTAGCAGGGATACTTTGAATACGGTACAATTGCGCCACTTCATTACTCCAGTATTTTAAATCACTTACATGTGTCCAGGTAAGTTTATCGGCAGCAATTGCCTGAATCCAACCGTTTTTATCTTGATCTAATGAAACACCCAACACGGTAAAGTTTTTTAATTTATACTTGTTGTATGCTGCAACAACATTTGGGTTTTCTTGTCTACAAGGTCTGCACCAACTTGCCCAAAAATCTATCAGTACATACTTGCCTTTAAAAGAAGACAATTTAACAGGCTTGCCATTTTGATCATTTTGCGTGAACTCAGTAGCCATAGAACCAATTTGTCCAACTTTAGCGTCGTTTACAGACTTTACAATCATTTCAGAAAAATAACCTTTTTGAGCAGCAGGCTGTAGTGCATTAAACTTGCTCTCGAGTTCTGCAGGGCCTGAAAATAAAGGCCCAACGGC
>CANEWV010000182.1 GCA_947442905.1 Chitinophagaceae bacterium
CAAAATGAAACTGAACATTAGGCTGCCCCTCTCCCAAACTACCATCTTCCTCTAATTTAAAAAATGCATTGGCCTCTAGCGGACTATTGGATAATGGCCCAGTTTTAAATAAAATGTGCTGAAGACCCGCCATGCCCATTTTAATTGGCTTTAATAAGTCATTTCCGGTAGGAACCGTTGCTAATGCACTTGCCCCACTCCATACATGATCTTGTAAATTTTTACCAACACCCGGTAAATGCGTAACGGCTAAAATGCCATGTTTTGACAATTCATTTTTATCACCAATACCAGACAACATTAATATTTGAGGCGATTGGATTGCCCCCGCTGCAACAATTACTTCTTTGTTGCAATTGTATATTTCTGTTTGACCATTTTTATTTTTCACCTCCACACCTACTGCAACTCCTGACTCAAGCAACACGCGTTTTACATAAGTATGCGTTAATACAATTAAATTTTTTCTTTTAATAATGGGTTTTAAAAATGCAGCAGCCGTGCTATGACGCTGGTTATTTTTAATGGTAAATTGTAAAAGACATGCACCTAACTGCTCTGCACCATTATAGTCTGGATTAGACGCTATACCTTTCTGTGCGCAAGCTTCAACAAATGCAGTAGCCACATTAGAAGGAGCCGCAGCATGCGTTACATGCATAGGGCCATCCGTTCCATGATATTCATTTGTGAAATTTAAATTGCGCTCCGACATTTTAAAATATGGAAGCACTGATGCATAATCCCAACCTTCGTTACCAAGTGCTGCCCAACTATCATAATCTTGTTTATTGCCACGCACATACGCCATTGCATTGGTAGCACTACATCCTCCTAAAACTTTTCCTCTTGGAATAAATAATTTTCGATTGCTTACCGCCTCGCAAGGTTCGGTCCAAAATGCCCAATCAACTTCAGTATTATTTAATTTTGAATAGGCCCCCGGAATATTAATTTCCATTTTAGAATCGGGTCCTCCCGCCTCTATTAAAAGTACTTTTGTAGCCGGGTTTTCTGACAAACGATTTGCCAAAACACAGCCCGCCGAGCCTGCTCCAATAATTATATAATCATATAGCATACTTAAATATAATAAAAAAGACAAAAGAACGTATTTTTAGGCCCAGCTATGACGGAGAAAAAAGCACATCCACTAGTTATATATACAGACGGTTCATCAAGAGGAAACCCAGGCCCTGGTGGTTATGGTGCCCTATTAATTTGGGGCGAAAAAGTAAAGGAACTTTGGGGTGGATACAAATACACTACCAACAACCGCATGGAACTCATGGGTGTAATTCAAGCACTTATGGCGGTTACCAAAAAAAATATCCCTATAAAAATTTATACCGATAGCCAGTACATTGTAAACAGTGTCGAAAAAAAATGGCTTAATAACTGGATCAAAACCGATTTTAAAGGCGGCAAAAAAAACAAAGACCTCTGGCTTATATATGCTAAACTAGCTAAAGATTTCACCATCAAATTTGTATGGGTTAAAGGACACGCCGAAAATAAATACAACAACCGCTGCGACGAACTAGCAACCACCGCCGCCGATGGATCAGACTTAATGGATGATGATGGGTATGAGGGATAAATAAAAGGGATGATCAGCAAGTAGCCAATCATCCCGTTATGTGTCTGGGGGTTAAACGCTCATCTATTTTTTTATTGGCGCTACAGGATCAACTTGAGTTTTTAGCTGCGTAATAATTTCTGTTTGTAAACTATCAATAGACTTTGTAACAAAAACAACTTCTTGATGCGATAAATTACTATTGTCAACAATCTGACGAATCACAGATAATTTTTGATAATGCTTATTAATTTCTGCTTCTGAAAATTTTAATACAAATGTTTTTTCTGCTACAAAAGCAGTTAAACAGGTAATACTAATTCCAAGTAAAATTCCTTTTAATAAGTTGTTTGACTTTTGCATACTATATATTTATTGCGTTGTTAATTTGTAATTATTACTATAGAAGATCTTATTGCCAACTTTTACATAGGTTCTAACATAATAGATGGTGGCAGCTGTTAATCCAGTTATACTAGACGTAAATGAACCAGATGTAATAGCTGCATCCGCAAGTTTATCCCCAGCAACAGTTGGATCTGGTGTAACACTCCAGCACACCCCTCTTTCGCTAATATTTGTGTAGCTACTTGAAATCGAAGATGAAATGGACGCGGAAGTACTGGTTATGTTAGAAATGGTTCCACCAGCAATTTTTGGAATAGGCACTTTCCCTTTTACCCAGTTAGATGCATTACCAGACATAGAAAAATTATATAAACTATATACGACCTCTAATTGAGCATCTGCATAATTAATGTTATAATTTCCTGTAGAGAATGTACCACTTATTGCAGCAGAAGGCGTAAGCGTATAAATACCAATTGGATCTGCTGCAGCATTACCACCACTCGCAGTTAATGTTACTGATCCAATGGTTTCACCATTCATTAAACCGGTGGCTGTAAAATTAGAACTACCAACTCCTATTGTTACTGTTGAACCATAAAACTTTTGAATATTTTTGGCTGTTACAGTTAACGGCGCTGGTGCAACATAACTTGTTGTAACAGGAATTAATACAGTATCGGCGCCAATACTACTTAAAATAATATTACCAGTTAAATTTCCAACAGCTCCATTACTCTTAATCCTAATAAAAATATTTCTAGAACTTACTGTTCCTCCAGACTGTGTAACATTTAATGTTGTGGCAAATCCAGCGTTCGCATTTGAAGATACTTCAAAACCAACAGGAGGTGTTACAACTATTTTCTCTAAAATAGATTGTCCAGAAATATTAAAGGCACTGGAACTTGATGCTGCTCCATAAGTAGTATTCATACTAGCTATAGAAGTTGTAGTTGTGGCTATCAAAGGCTTTCTAACACAAATAAATAGTGTAAACACTTCACTATAATTGAGTGCACCATATCTATTATAATTGGCGGCTCTAATTCTTACACTTGCATTTTCTACAAGTGTTGTTGGTGTTCCAGATATATCTCCTGAACTAGAATTAATACTTAACCCGCTAGGAAATGCGTCTAATGCTTCATACAAAACAGCTATACCACCTGAATTTAACGGTTTAGCAACCACAGCCGATGAATTTTGCAAGAAAATACTTGGATTGGTATAGGTGATAGCTGGAGGAAGGGTGGTGATATTAATATTTGAAACATAGGTATAATTACAAGCACCTTTTGTATAATTATAATTGATTGCATATAAACCTGCGGTACTAAAACCAGGTGTAAATGAACCATTGGACTGATTTAATGATAAGCCAGAAGGCGTTGCACTAAACGTTCCTGTTAATGGGCCATAAATATAGTTTACCGTTTTGAGTCGCATATCTGTTTCATCAAAACTATAAGCGCCATATGAAACACGAGTAACACTATCAGATAAAACAGTAACGGTAACTTTTGCAGTATTCAAACAACCTACTCCTCCACCAGCGCCTACAACTGTATAGGTAGTTGTTGTTAAAGGGCTTGCCGTAGGGCTAGCAATTAAAGTACTACTTAGGGCAGTCGCTGGTGTCCAACTAAAGTTTGCTGCACCCGTAGTTGTTAATACTACTGGCTGCCCCGGACAAATTGTAGTATCTATTCTGGTAGCAACAGCTGTTCCATTTAGTGCGCTGGTAGATGGATTTAAACTTCCATTACCGTAACCAGTTCCACTTCCACCCATATAAAAGTTATCTCCCACAGGAGCTGGACAAACTGAATTGATTAGTTTAGTTTTAGCTGCATTAGCGCCTGTTGTTCCACCCATGTAAATGGTATTAGATGGAATAATAAGTGGCGCACATGCACCTTGCATTAAAATTGTTTTTGGCGTTGCTGCACCCGTTGTGCCTCCCCTATATAAAAGTTGGGTTGTATCTACATAAGCGATACAAACACCTTGTGTAAATATTAATTTAGGTGTAACAGTTCCAGCAGTACCTCCTCTATACAATAATTGAGAAGTGTCAATTGAAGCTAAACAAGATCCTTGTGTAATAATTTGTTTAGGCGTTGTAGTTCCTGCGGTTGCACCCAAATAAAAATTTGGATATTTTATTTCACCATGATTGGCTGCGTCGGTAGTTATTTCTACGTTTGCCGTAACAACATTACTACAAGCACCTCCATAAGTATACGTTACTACATAATTACCAACCGTGCTTGTATTAGGCGTAATATCACCATTGGCAGCATTTATTTTTAAATTAGGCGAATTAGCCGAAAAAACTCCATTGGTAAACCCAGTAAGGGTAACATGTTGAAGGGTCGTAATTGCATTATTAATTTGTGCAGGGTAGCTTATAGATGTTGCTCCAACAGGGTTAACATATACGGTAACCGTGGCCGTATTTTTACAACCAGCAGAACCACCACTGGCTGTAAGTGTATACGTTGTAGTGGTAATAGGATTTGCTACAGGGCTTGCAATGGCTGCATTACTTAAACCAGTTGTTGGCGCCCAAGAATAAGTAGTTGCGCCGGAACCCGTTGTTGTAAGCGTTACACCGCACCCTCCCCTTATGATAGTTGGGTCATCTATATTTGCAATATAGGGCCCACCAGTATTATTGGACGTATTGGTATTAATAACACCAGGCGTATTAGTGGATGAAGCGCCCCCCATCCAAATATTAATAGGCTCGGGATATGGACAAGCTGCAACACTTATAGTTGTATTACTATACCCTCCATAATTACCA
>CANEWV010000183.1 GCA_947442905.1 Chitinophagaceae bacterium
AAAGCATCTACTAACAAGCAAACGCCATCGGCCATTTTTAATACACGTTCTACTTCACCACCAAAATCAGAGTGACCTGGGGTGTCAATAACGTTAATTTTTACGCCTTTATAAGTTACCGATGCATTCTTACTTAAGATGGTGATACCGCGCTCACGTTCTAGCTCATTGCTATCCATGATAAGGTCACCAGTTTCTTGATTGTCTCTAAACACCTTTGTTGCGTGTAAAATTTTATCAACCAGGGTCGTTTTACCGTGGTCAACGTGCGCAATAATGGCGATGTTTCTTATTTCCATGTGCTTTTTTAAGGCTGCAAAGGTAGGGATTATAAGCTAAGAAACCCTAGAAAAGCAAAGGATGGGCCAGAATGCCAATAATTAACGCTTAGTTTACCCTAATATCAGGCTAAAACAAGATATTTACGCCTATATATTTGCCTATGAAACGTTTCCTCAAAATTATAACTGTAGTGGTTGCGGTGCTTGCCGTTGTTTATTTTTTAGGCCCAAAGCCAGCAGCTCCCATTTATAACAATAACTTAATACAAGTGCCCGCTGAAGCCAGTGCTTTGGAAGCCTATGTTGCCGGTAATGAAGCAAAACATAAGATAAAGCCAGATAATGAGGCCCGCATTGTTTGGGCCAACGACAGTACTAAGGCCAAAACGCCTTTTGTAATTGTGTATTTGCATGGGTTTAGCGCCAGTCAGGAAGAGGGCAATCCTGTACATAAAAATATTGCCAAACAATTTGGGTGCAATATGTACCTAGCAAGGTTATCGGAACATGGTATTGATACGATAGATCCGCTTATAAATATAACCGCTACTAGTTTGTGGGAGTCTGCAAAAGAAGCGTATGCCATTGGCAAACAATTAGGGGAGAAAGTGATTTTAATGGGCACTTCTACGGGCGGAACCGTTGCACTTGAACTAGCGTCTAATTTTGAAGATGTGGCTGGGCTGGTTTTGTATTCTCCCAATATTGCTATCAATAACCCTCTTGCATTTTTAAGCAACAACCAATGGGGCTTACAAATAGCAAGAATGGTGACAGGCGGAAAAGAAAATATCATTAAAAACAAACCACCTGATTTTAAAAAATACTGGAACGATCATTACCGTTTAGAAGCCATTGTGGAGTTACAAGAATTACTTGAAACCACCATGATACCTAGTCATTTTAATAAAATAAAATGTCCGGTACTAACGCTTTATTATTTTAAGGATGAAAAAAATCAGGACCCTGTGGTAAAAGTTTCGTCGATGAAAGAAATGTTTGCATCTATAGCTACACCTACTAATTTAAAAAGAATGGTACCAATTCCGGAGGCGGGCAATCATGTTATGGCCTCTCCTATTCAGTCTAATGATATAGTTAGTGTAGAAAAAGAAACTGCTTTATTTTTGGAGCAAATAATGCAGCTAAAAAAAGTAATGTATGTTAAGTAGTAAAATTGCAGGCATTGGAAAATACTTACCCTCTAATGTGGTAACCAACCAAGACCTCGCTGCCTATATGGAAACGAGTGACGAGTGGATTGTTGAAAGGACAGGTATTAAAGAAAGAAGGTACGCGCACCGCACCGAAGAAACCACCACAACCATGGCGGTGGAAGCTGCTAAAATTGCCATCGAAAGAGCAGGTACTACAGCTGAAGACATTGATTTTATTGTATTTGCGACCCTCTCTCCCGATTATTATTTTCCTGGATGTGGCGTACTGGTACAAAGAGCCATGGGTATGAAAGAAATTGGTGCACTAGACATTAGAAATCAGTGTAGTGGATTTTTATATGCACTTAGCGTGGCTGATCAATTTATAAAAACAGGCATGTATAAAAACATACTTGTAATAGGTAGTGAAAAACATTCGTTTGGACTTGATTTTAGCACTAGAGGTCGTAATGTTTCTGTCATTTTTGGTGATGGCGCTGGCGCCGTTGTTTTACAACCCGCCACAAATGCTGGCCAAGGAATTTTAAGTACACACTTACATAGTGACGGTGCTGCTGCAGAAATTTTAGCCATGTACAACCCTGGAACGCATGCCAATCATTGGGGCAACCATGCAAGTTTTGACGAAGCAGCCATTGGGGAGATGTTTTTGAGTCATAAAATGATTGACAACGCAGAAAATTTTCCATTTATGGATGGCCCATCGGTATTTAAAAAAGCGATTGTAAAATTTCCAGAAGTAATACTAGAAGCCTTGCACACGAGTGGTTACGAGCCTTCCGATTTAAACATGCTGATACCCCATCAAGCCAATTTACGCATTGCTCAGTTTGTACAACAAAAATTAGGACTTAGTGATGATCAGGTGTACAATAATATCATGCAGTATGGTAACACAACAGCTGCATCTGTTCCTATTGCACTATGTGAAGCGTATGAGAAAAATTTAATTAAAGAAGGAGACCTTGTTTGTTTAGCAGCATTTGGAAGTGGATTTACATGGGCTAGTGCGCTCATTAAATGGTAAGTATGATAGAACGCAAGCTGCTATTTTTAGTGAACCCTATTTCTGGTACACGCAAGAAAGAAAAACTCATTGGTTTTATAACCGATAAATTAAATGCAGTACATATTTCTTTTGAAATCGAGTACACCAACGCGACTGGTAATTATACACTTCTAAATGAAGACGTGGTTTCAAAACGTATTACAGACATTATAATAGTTGGAGGTGATGGATCAGTGAATCAAGTGGTTCAGGGATTTGCATCCTTACCCGTTCGCTTTGGTATTTTACCAGTAGGTTCAGGCAATGGACTTGCAAGAGCTGCGGGCATACCTACAAAAATCAAAAAAGCACTACAAGTAATTATTGATGGCCATACCATGCCAGTAGATGCGTTTACAATTAATGAAATGTTCTCCTGCATGCTTAGTGGGCTTGGGTTTGACGCACAAGTAGCACATAATTTTGCACGAAAAGCAAAACGCGGCTTTTTCAATTATACCAAAGAAAGTTTGCTTCATTTTTTTAAAGCACAGCCGTATGGTTTTGAAATAAAACTACCTGACTTTAGTTTTTTTACAGATGCTTTTTTAATTAGCATCGCCAATAGCAATCAATTTGGCAATAATGTAACCATTGCGCCGCATGCAAAACTAAATGACGGACTTTTAGATGTTATTGTGGTCCAAAAAATGCACAAAGTAAAATTACCCTACGCCATTTTAAAACAATTAAGTGGTAACAATAAAATGGAGCGGCTAGTCCAGGACATGGAGCACAAAAACATTGTATACTTTCAAACGCCTAGTTTAGAAATTAGCAACCCAAAATTGGCACCATTACATATAGATGGCGAAGCCGTGGCTACTGCTCAAACACTTTCCATAAAAGTATTGCCTGGGTATTTTACTTTGTTTGTGCCCGCATCACGAAATAAGTAGCTACTACACTAAGTAGTAAACTCATCCCAACTAGTTGGTGTATTTGTGCCATCCATTCAAAAATACCCCATACGCCAGGTATAATACTACGCGCATAGAGTAAGCTTGCAATACCAAGTAGTACCTGCAATACAACAAGTAAGATGGGGAGTATTTTAATGCGGTTAAAAAATGAACCTCCATTGATACGGTATAGTTTCACCGTCCAATAAATCATGAGTACCAATAAAATATAGGCGATGCCTCGGTGCATGAAGTGCACAAGAATTTTGTTTTCTATAAAGTTTAAGAAAAAGTTAGGGTCAGCAAATAAATTACTAGGCAGATAGTCGCCATTGATGGTTGGCCAAGTAGGTGCTACCATTGCTGCTTTGTGGCCCGCCATAAGGGCGCCATACATGAGTTGTAGCACTAGTAGCGCAAGTATTAGCAAATTAAATGACTTGGCTTTTTTAACTGCCTGATGCATGCCAGCAGAAATTTGTAGTGCTGTTGTTGGAACACGGAGTTGCAGCGCAAACCAAAATGTATATGAGAGTAAACCTAATGCAAAAATAAAATGCAGTGCGAGGCGCGTAGGCTTTACATACACGGCGTCACCTTCTAATCCACTCGCTACCATAATCCAACCAATAGCACCTTGCATGATACCTAAAAAAAATAATACCGCCAGTGGCTTAATCATTTCTTTTTTAAAATGCTTGGCTAGTAAAAACCAAATAAACCCACCCGCAAAAACAAGACCAATAATTCTGGCCCATAAACGGTGAAACCATTCCCAAAAAAATATGTATTTGAAATTTTCTAGATCAAACTCAAAATTTAATAATTGAAACTGTGGCGTTTGTTTGTATTTCGCAAACTCAATTAGCCATGCCTGCTCTGAAAGTGGCGGAAGTGCCCCCGTTATTACTTCCCACTCTGTAATAGAAAGCCCACTGCCTGTTAAACGTGTAACACCACCAAGCACAAATTGAATGACCGTCATGACGACACCCACTAAAAGCCAGTTTGCTACTAATTTATTGGAACGATTTGCAGAATGCATATTACACAAAGATAGCAATTAGATGCATCTTATTTTTTACCTATTTTGCGTCAAATTGTGGAAACAATAAACCATGCTACAACTAAATTATCAAACAGCGCTATTAGAAGCAGGACTTGATGAAGCCGGCAGGGGTTGTTATGCAGGACCGGTATTTGCAGCAGCTGTTATTTTACCGCCAAATTTTTACCACCCGCTTTTAAATGATAGTAAAAAATTGACAGAAAAAAATAGAGCTATTTTAAAACCC
>CANEWV010000184.1 GCA_947442905.1 Chitinophagaceae bacterium
ATTACCAGACGTGCTTGTTAAAGGAGGCGATTATACCCCCGATCAAATTGTGGGCGCCAAAGAAGTAATGGCTGCTGGTGGTAGAGTGGTTATCAACCCCATCGTAGAAGGATTTTCTACAACCGGAACCATCCAAACAATTAAAGCGCATTTTTCGTAAATCACTCTCTACCGATTAAGCCTTTTATTTCACCCAGTTATGCTTATTGTTTAAGGTTGCGCCATTAGTTTTATTATGTTTATACACCTTAAGTGAAATCATTTTGAAAGAGAATAAAAAAATACTGAACCTCCTCACCCATTTGGTGGCCTGGATTTGCCTTTTTTCGGTACCGTATTTGGTTTTCTTTCCAAGACTCCGCGAGTTTAATATGAGCGATCATATGATGGCGACCATCCTGATCAATTACGTTTTTATCATTTTCTTTTACTACCTCAATACGCAGTATTTAGTGCCTGCATTACTGATCAATAGAAAATGGTGGTTGTATATCTTATCGGTGGTTGTTTCATTAAACATTTACCTCTTTACACCCAAACAAGTAGCAACTATTTTTGCTACACCAGAATACGTCGAACAAAATGGAAATTTCATTATCAACCCAGCTTTTAAGGGGGATAAAAAAATTAACAGAACACCTAGAAGATCTAGAAGACTAGCAGACCCTTACAATACCGTTTTATTTTTATTGGTATTATCTTTTGGTACCTGCATTTCTGTTACGCAGCGATGGTTAAGCTCGGAACAGAACAAAAAAGAAACAGAAAACGAAAAATTAAACACCGAGTTGTCGTTTTTAAAATCGCAAATCAATCCACACTTCTTTTTTAATACCCTCAATAATATTTACAGTTTAGCGATTGTAAAAAGTGAACAAACAGCCCCTGCTGTTATGAAGCTTTCGTCAATCATGCGGTATATTTTATCTGAAACAGAAAAAGATTTTGTACCGCTTAGCAATGAAATTGAATTCACTAAAAATTATATTGAGCTACAGCAAATGCGATTAACCGATAAAGTAACCGTTGTGTTTAATACAACGGGCGTTATTGATGAAATGCAAATTGCACCACTACTCTTTATTCCATTTGTAGAAAATGCCTTTAAATACGGCGTTAGCACAAAAGAAGCTACCACGATTGACATACAAATCCATGCAAGTGCTACCCAAATTATATTTGAAGCAAAAAATACAATTGCTACCAATATTTCAACCCATTTAGATAGCACAGGTATTGGCATTAATAACGCCAAAAGAAGACTAGCGCTTTTATACCCGGGCATGCATCAGCTTAACATAAGCACACAAGACAACACCTATCAAGTTTCTTTACACATTAACTGTTAATTGTATGATTACATGTATAGCCATCGACGATGAACCGCTTGCATTAAAAATTATTGAAGAATACTGTTCTAAAATTTCTTTTTTACAACTGGTTAAAACATTTAGTGATACAGATCTAGCACTAGCCTACTTAAAAGAAAATAAAGTAGACGCTTTGTTTTTAGACATACAAATGCCAGATATTACAGGCATTGATTTCTATAAAAGTTTACCGAGCAAACCCATGGTGGTTTTTACAACTGCCTATAAAGATTTTGCAGTAGAAGGATTTAATGCCGACGCCGTAGACTATTTATTAAAACCTTTTGAATACGACCGCTTTTTAAAAGCTGCGTATAAAATTAAAGAATACACCGAGTTTTTAAGTGCGCAGGAAGTACAGCTCAATTCTATTTTTGTGAAGGTCAACTACGAAATCATGAAAATTAATTTGAAAGACGTAGACCTGATCGAAGCACTTGATGATTACATAAAAATATACACGAAGCCCACACCTGTTCTTACCTTAATGACCCTAAAGGGCATTTTGGAGAAGCTACCACCTCGCGATTTTATTCGGGTACACCGCTCCTATATTGTGCCCATTGCTAAAATTGACAAGTTTAGTAAAAGCAAAATTTGGGTGGGCGAAAAAGAAATTCCCATTGGAAGCAGCTACGGCAGTGTTTATGATCAGCTACTAGCGCATAGCCAGGCTAAATAAAAAGCATCTCACGCCCCATGGCTTGCCGGCTCTTTTATAATTTTATTAAGAGTTTGACCCCTCAGTCACAAGTTAGAAACCTGTAATTTAGCGCCATGAAAATGCGCCTACACCTTGTTACTATTCTTGGATCTACCCTATTGCTTTTTAATGGTATGCAGCAACTCCATGCACAAACGGTTCCTAAAAACTGGCAAACATTAGACCCCAGTGCCGACAAAGTATTAGGTATTAGTTTACAAAAAGCCTATGACTACCTAGGAAGTAAAAATAAAAAAGCCACACCCATTATTGTAGCAGTTTTAGATTCGGGCATTGATACCACGCACGAAGATTTAAAAAATATTTTATGGACCAACACCAAAGAAATTCCGGGCAATGGTATTGACGATGATAAAAATGGATACATAGACGATGTGCATGGTTGGAATTTTTTAGGTGGCAAAAATGGACAAAGCGTAAAAAGAGCCCCCGATGAGCGTTCCAGAATTTATCATAAATACAAGACCAAATTTTTAAACCCTAGCCTCGACACAAACACGCTCAGTAAAGCAGATAAAGTGCTTTTTACAACCTGGAAAAAAACGGAAACAGAATTAAATTTTAGTGACGAAGAAAAAGACCAACTAAAATATGTTGAAATGCTTGCAAGTGCTTTTAAAAAGCATGACAAAGTATTAAAGCAAGAAATGAATGTAGCAAGCTACAATAGAGAAACACTCACAAAATTTGTCCCTACTAGTATTATAGGTAAAGAGGCTAAATTAGGGCTCCTATCACTTCATAGGCTGATGCAATTAGATGAGCAGGAATTAAACACTTATACCATTGCACAAATAGATGAATATATAGAAGGCAAAACAGTCGCTTTTGGTGCCAAAGAAAAATTACCCAACGACGAAAGAACCCTCATTGTTAGAGACAATTACTATAATTTTTTAGACGCCTATTATGGCAACAACGATATTATGGGCCCAACGCCCAACCATGGTACACATGTAAGTGGCATTATTGCAGCGAGCAGAAACAATGGTACCGGTATAGATGGTGTAGCGGATGCCGTAAAAATTATGATGGTGCGTGTGGTGCCGGATGGTGATGAATATGACAAAGACGTAGCACTTGCCATTAAATATGCAGTAGATAATGGCGCCAAAATAATTAATATGAGTTTTGGAAAAGCCTATTCGCCCGAAAAATATTGGGTAGATAGCGCCGTTGCTTATGCCGAACAAAAAGATGTTTTACTGGTGCACTCGGCAGGTAACGAAAATTATAATTTAGATAGCATCACCGTTTTCCCAAATGCAAATTTGGCCGCCTATAAAAAACAAGCGGGTAGTTTTATTACGGTTGGCGCTAGCAGCGACACCCTCATTACAGACGCTAGTATCGCTGCAGATTTTAGCAATTACGGCAAACAAAATGTAGACCTTTTTGCACCTGGCGTAAAAATTTATTCGACCCTTCCTGGCGGAAACGTTTATGGTAACCAAGATGGCACCAGTATGGCAACACCCATTGTAACAGGGGTTGCAGCAATACTTCGCAGCTACTACCCAGGCCTATCTGCCAAACAAGTAAAAACAATACTAGAAAAATCAGTGTACGTTCCGGCAGCCTCAGCGCCATGTTTACTTCCTGGCAATAGCAGTATATCAACTCCATTTAGTAGGCTCTCTAAAACTGGCGGTATTGTAAATGCATATAACGCGGTGGCTCTTGCAAATAGCACGGGTAATAAATAAGAAAGCCCCAACAAAATGCTGGAGCTTTCTATCTCGGAGGGGGTGTAAATATTATTTAGCAAATAAATGCACAGCAATTTGAACGTCTTTAGAAGGACCTGCATAAGCAATGCCTAATAAGGTACGATCAATGCTAAAATAAGCTTGACCAAAAAGTCCTTTTTCAGAAGCACTTCTAATATTAGAAGCAAAGCTTACTGGAACAGAAAGACCTTTGATGTTTAAAGAGCCGTTGATCGTACAAGCAGTTGCACTTGAATAATCAACAGAAGAAATGGTGTAAGTAGCTTCACCAAATTTAGCTACGTCAAAAAAGTCAGGGCTTTTTAAGTGACCTGCTAGTCTTTCGCCAGCAGCATCGGTAACTTTTAAATTGGCTAGGTCAATTACAAAAGAACCACCTACTAACTTACCGCCTTCAACTTGAACACTTCCACCTTTTACGGTAAAGGTACCAGTATGAAAATCAGCCGCTTTTGAGCCAATAAAGTCTACACGGCTCTTATCTGACTGTACAGCTAGGGTAATAGGCGCTTTAGGGTTTTTTGGGGCAACAAATGCTAAAGAACTCACTAAAAAAGCGGCTCCTAATAGCAAAAGGGATGTTTTTTTGATCATTGTATTGAATTTTAAGTGTTTATGAAGTCTATTAACGTAAAATTAAGGGTTTTAATGTAAAGCCGTTTCGCTTATCTTCGCAAAAATTTTTTGTATGAATCTTCATGAGTACCAAGCTAAAGAACTCCTTAAAAAGTACAACGTTCCAGTACAGGAAGGTGTAGCGGTAGAAACAGTAGACGCAGCAGCTGCGGCTTATGCCACTTTAAAGGCTCAAACCGGCAACAATTTTGCAGTTATTAAAGCCCAAATTCACGCAGGTGGTAGAGGTAAAGGTA
>CANEWV010000185.1 GCA_947442905.1 Chitinophagaceae bacterium
AATTTGTGGTAACCATAGATTATTTGGAAGCCTTAACTGGAATTGATTTCTTTGCTTCACTACCTGACGAGGACGAAGAGAAATTTGAATCTCGGGTATTAACAAATAATTGGCAATGGAATTAGTTTTAAGTTTAAACCTTATGCTATACTGAGGGTCTGAACCAAAAATGTATGACTATGCGTAAAACCTCAATTGTTTTTTCTGGTATCATTGGTATTGTTGTTTTACTAGTTGCCTGCTCTAAGGCGGACAACGCACCGGTTACGCAAACTGTATATGCAGCTGTTGCTACTGCCTTTGGCGCACAAATAGACCTCAATAATTTAGCCAACTACGCAGCGCAAACAAAGCCTGCTTATATTGTAAAAGACAATACCGGCAACAATCCAATTACCAATGCAAAAGCAACACTTGGTAGGGTTTTGTTTTACGATAAAAAATTAAGCATCGATAACACTATTTCATGCGCAAGTTGTCATAAACAAGCTTTTGCTTTTTCGGATACGGCTCTCATTAGTGTGGGTGTTGCTGGCGGGTTAACCGACAGGCACTCTATGCGTCTTGTTAATGAAAGATTTGGCGTAGAAGCAAAGTTTTTTTGGGATGAAAGAGCAGCAAGTTTAGAAAGTCAAACCACACAACCCATTGCCGATCATAAAGAGATGGGTTTTAGTGGACAGGCTGGAAGAGCGGGCATAGCAGCACTCTTAGCCAAGTTACAGGCTACTGATTATTACAACGAGCTATTTAAATTTACTTATGGAGATATTACTGTTACAGAGCCTCGATTGCAAGAATGTTTGGCACAATTTGTAAGAAGTATTCAATCTTTTGATTCAAAATATGATGTGGGTAGAGCACAGGTAAATAATGACAGACAAAATTTTCCAAATTTTACGGCACAAGAAAATGTTGGTAAAGATTTATTTTTAACGCCACCGGTTTTTGATGCGAATAGCAGTAGGATTGGTGGGGGGCTGGGATGCAATGGTTGTCACAATGCACCTGAATTTGATATTGACCCTAACACAAGAAATAATGGTGTGATTGCACTAGCAGCAGGTGCAGGTCAAGATGTTTCTGTAACCCGCGCCCCTACACTTAGAGACCTCGTTAATAATAAGGGTGAATTAAATACACGCTTAATGCATACCGGTGGCATACGTGATTTAGCTACGGCCGTTTCGCATTATGGAGGCTTTATCAATGACAACCGAAATTTAGACCAGCGCTTAAAACCCAATGGCGTAAATGTTCAACGTTTAAATTTACAGCCAGCCGAAATTGCAGCTGTAGTGGCCTTTTTAAAAACCTTGGCAGGTACCAATGTGTACACCGATAAAAAGTGGGCTACCCCTTTCAACTAATAACTAACGTTTGTTATTTTATTTATTTTGTATTACTTTAGCTCCTCATATTGAAGCGAGTCAATGAATACTTTTAACAACGAGCAAGTGGCAAATTTGCCGGAGCATTTAGCCAAATACATCGTAGATCAGCATTACGAAAAGTATACACCAATTGACCATGCCGTTTGGAGATATGTAATGCGCCAGAATTATAGCTATCTAAAAGACGCCGCTTATTACCCGTATATACCGGGTTTAAAAATGGCCGGATTAACCATCGAAAAAATCCCAAGCCTACAAGAAATTAATGATGCGCTTGCAAATATTGGTTGGGGCGCCGTAACCGTAGATGGGTTTATTCCACCTGCTGCATTTATGGAATTTCAGGCCTACAGGGTACTTGTTATTGCAGCCGATATTAGACAAATAGAACATATTGAATATACTAGTGCACCAGATATCATTCACGAATCGGCGGGACACGCACCTATCATTAGTGATTCAGATTACAATCAATACTTAAGTTACCTAGGTTTTATTGGAACCAAAGCTATATTTTCTTCCAAAGATTTTGAACTATATGAAACCATTAGGCAGTTATCTATTTTAAAAGAAATGCCAGGGATAGACGAAGCTGTTATTAAAAAAACAGAAGCAACTATTTTTGAACAGCAACAAAATTTAGGGGAGCCTTCTGAAATGGCGTTGCTTAGTAGGTTGCAGTGGTGGACCGTCGAGTATGGATTAATTGGTTCACTAGATCAACCAAAAATTTACGGCGCAGGTTTGTTGTCATCTATTGGGGAGAGCGCATCTTGTATGCGCCCAGAGGTAAAAAAAATACCATATACTATAGATGCACTTACCTATTCGTATGATATTACAAAACCACAGCCGCAACTTTTTGTTACACCTACCTTCCAAAATTTAATTGATGTATTAAAACAGTTTGAAAGCACCATGGCTTTTAGAGTGGGCGGCTTACAAAGCGTACTTAAAGCAGTTGAATGTAAAAATATTTGCACCGCAGCATATAGTTCAGGCCTTCAGGTATCTGGCGTGTTTACGCAGGTTTTAGAAGGACCAGAGTCAACAGTTGCGTATATCAAAACAACGGGTCCAACCGCATTATCGTATAACCACAAACAGTTGCACGGGCATGGTAAAAATTACCATGCAGATGGTTTTGGATCGCCAGTGGGTCATTTAATGGGTGCAAGTAAACCGCTCGAAGATTTTACAGAACAAGACCTACAGCAGTTTGGCATTACATTAAATAGCGAAGTGGTTTTGTCTTTTGAATCTGGTATAAAAGTTCAAGGGATATTAAGAGATATCACAAAAGAGGATACTAAAAACTTAATATTTTCATTTACATCTTGCACGGTTACAAATAAAGAAGGGCTTGTACTATTTGATCCTGCCTGGGGCGTATTTGATATGGCAGTGGGCGCGTCTATTGTTTCTGTATTTAATGGCCCTGCCGATATTAGCACTTTTGAAGATCAGTTGTATGTTTCGCCAGAGCGGACGCATCAGCCAAGCTATTCCGATAACGATTACGCCTACCATGCACTCTCTGCGCAGGTTAGAAACATAAGAGAGCAAATACAATTACACGGATTTAATACAGTGCAATTAGAAACACTTGGTACTATTTTTAATAGCATTTGCACTGCTCATAAACATGATTGGCTTTGCGCTCTTGAAATTTTAGAAATAGTAGCGCATGAAAAAGAAGCATCTGAATTGGCGGCGGATGTTAGAACTTATTTGGAAGCACAAAAAAATAACATGCCTGATTTTATAAAGCTAATTGAAGATGGTCTCGCTATTATTGATGCACAATTAACGTTTCAATAAAAGCCCAAGCGGCCTGTGCATTTTTTTCTGCTAATTCTTTTTTAATAGCACTAATATGAGCGTCTGTAAAATCCAGGCTGATACCTGTGTTTTTTGCAATTGATTCAGGTAGTGTGGTGCAATTTGCAAGCTGTGCTTTTTCGTTATTGCTAAGGGCTTCGCTTTCTCTAATAAATGTAGGGAGCATGTCAAAACCCATACCCAGCTGGGTGTTGGGCTTGGTTACCTCAAATAAATTTTGCTCGTTAATTCTTGCATACCAGTCGCCACCAAGTCTTGCAACCAAATCAAGTTTTGCTTGATCAATTTTATTGTTTGCATTAAGTACAGATTCTGCAATATGAATCCTTTTTATTTCAGCGAGCACTAAATTACCAGCACCTGCTTTTTCGCCAAGGGCAATAATTTGCGCAACCGTACATTCTAATTGAATAGGGGATTCGGCAACACGTGGCGGCGCTACTAAATCGGAAGGTATTTGTGTAAATCCTGCTTTGGTAAATTCATTTACGTCTTTGCTGTATTCGCAACTAGATAATGAAACCTGTCCAACCATAGCATAGTTCACAATATTGATCACGCACTCTGGAACTTCTTTTAAATTTTCGAGGGTATGTTTTGTGGTATTGTCCCTAACCCTTCTTGAAGGAGAAAAAATACAGATAGGCGGGTTCATGCTAAATAAATTAAAATAGCTGAACGGACTTAGATTTACCTGACCCGTTTTGTCGATGGTAGACGCCAAACATATAGGCCTTGGCGCAATGGCGCTTTGCAAATATCCTTGGAGTTCTAATGGACTTATATCTGATGTGTTGATGGTAAGCATGCTTATTTCTTTAACGACAAAATAGACCAGTTGGTATTTTCTGCAATAATTTGATTTTCTAATACTCCCAATTGATCAATAGTCATGGTTACGCGGTCGCCATTTTGTAGCCACTGCGGTTGAAAGTTAGGGTCCAATCTTTTTCCGGTTCCGTTTAATTCTAAAAAGCAGCCAGTGCCCACGGTGCCTGATCCAATTACATCACCCGGATACAGCGTTACGCCATACGAGCACCTTTCAATAATTTCTGCAAATGTCCAGTCCATATCTTTTACGTTTCCGCTAGAAACTAGTTTGTCATTTACATAACATTTCATGGCTAAATCATAATTAAGACCGGTATGTCCAGCTTTGGTTGGCGCTACTTTTTGTGCAAGCTCGTCAGGTGTAACAAGCCAAGGTCCAATAACAGTAGAAAAATCTTTTCCTTTAGCAGGACCAAGGTTTAAAAGCATTTCTTCCATCTGAAGTTTTCTCGCGCTCATGTCATTCATGATGGTAAAACCAGCAATGTAAGCGTCTGCTTCACTCGCTTTAATGTTTTTACCTTTTTTACCAATTACGATGGCTATTTCTAATTCAAAATCAAGTTGTTGAAAATGATCAGGCATGCAATAGATGTTACCTGGTCCTTCAACGG
>CANEWV010000186.1 GCA_947442905.1 Chitinophagaceae bacterium
GGTGTAGGTGATATGGTAATGGATCCAGTAAATCCAAACAAGTTATTTGTAAACATGTATCAACACCAAAGAACTCCATGGAGCTTACAAGGTGGTGGAAAAGGAAGTGGATTTTATGTTACCTATGATGGTGGTAAAACATTTAAAAAATTAGGGAAAGAAGATGGTTTACCTGACGGAAACCTAGGCCGTATAGGCATTACAGTGGGTCGTAACGATCCAAATAGAGTATATGCACTTGTTGAAGCAACAAAAAATGGTTTATATAAATCAGAAGATGGTGGATTAAAATGGGAGCTTGTAAATAGTGATCCAACGGTTGTTACCAATCGTGCATTTTATTTTCAGGACATCGCTATTGATCCTACCAACGAAAACAGATTGTACAATATCAATCAAATGATTACCGTGAGTGAAGACGCTGGTAAAACATTTAAGTCAGTGATTCCTTACAGTGGTATTCATCCGGATCACCACGCTTGGTGGATTCATCCACAAAATGGAAATTTTATTATTGATGGTAATGATGGTGGTATTGGCATTTCAAGAGACCGTGGTAAAACATGGCAGTTTGATGAGAAATTACCACTCGGACAGTTTTATCATATCAATGTAGATAATAAAATTCCGTACAACGTAATGGGCGGTTTACAAGATAACGGAAGCTGGCATGGTCCTGCATACGTTTGGGTAAACAGCGGTATTAGAAATGCATACTGGCAAGGTGTTGGCGGTGGTGATGGTTTTGATGTTGTTCCAGATCCGGAAGATGCAAACTGGGTATACAGCATGAGCCAAGGCGGTGCAGTGGGCCGTTATAATATAGCAACTGGTGAAGAGTGGAGCATTCGTCCTCCAAGTCCAGCACCGGGTGTTCGTCAGCGTTTTAATTGGAACGCAGCGATTGCACAAGATCCTTTCGATAAAAAAACAATTTATTACGGTTCTCAATTTGTAAACAAGAGTACCGATAAGGGCGCTTCTTGGACACAAATTTCTGATGATCTAACAACGCGCGATAGTGCAAAAATGGATCAGTCTAATAATGGAGGATTAAACGTAGATATTACCGGAGCTGAAAATTATTGCACCATTATATGTATCGAACCTTCTGCAAAACAGCAAGGTGTTATTTGGGCAGGTACCGATGATGGTAACGTTCAATTAACGCAAGATGGTGGAAAAACATGGACTAACTTTAGAGGTAAAATCCCTGGAATGCCTCTTGGCGCATGGGTTCCACAAATTCGTGCTTCTCGTTTTAATGCAGGAGAAGCATTTGTAGTGGCTAACGATTACAGAAGAGGTAATATGAAACCTACCGTTTTTAGAACCACCGATTTTGGAAAAACATGGACCAATATTTTAGAAGATAAAAAAGTAATTGGCTATGCACTTTGTGTATTACAAGATCCAACTCAACCTAATTTAATCTTTGTTGGAACAGAGCAAGGCTTATGGATTAGCCTCGATAACGCGGCAACATTCCAACAATTTAAAAATGGTTATCCTTCAGTTTCTACGTACGATTTAGCGATTCAAGAAAGAGAAAACGATTTAGTGATTGCAACTTTTGGTAGAGCACTTTATATTTTAGATGACATAGGTGGCTTAAGAAAAGCAGCTGCTAATATGGGTAAAGTGTTTACTAATAAAGTAACTGTATTTAATGCGCCAGCTGGTTACCAAGCACATCGTAAAAACGCAATGGGTATCGAGTATAGCGTTTGGGGTACTTACGAAGGTGAAAATAAAAGAGCTGGACTTCCAATTAGTTTTTATGTAAGTAAAGCAGCATCTGATACTGGTAAAAATGCCATTGGCGACACCGCTATGCTTCGTTTTTATGATGCTAATAATACACTCGTTAGAACTATTCGTACAAAAACAGAAGCTGGATTTAACAGATATTTCTGGGGTATGGAAGGACGCGGCCTTCGTGCAAGTGGTGGCGGCGGAAGAGGTGGTAGAATGGGCGGCGGCGCTGGATTTGGCGGTGGTGCACCACAAGAAGCACCAGGCTTACCAGTGGATCCTGGAACTTATAAAGTAGTCGTAAGTATAGGTCGTAATCTTTCTGATAGCATCATGCTTGTTGTAAATGATGATCCGTTTGCGCCAACATCTAAAGAAGTGCGTGACGCCATCAGAAAAGTAAATGCACGTTTAGATAAAACCACCGAAAAACTAAATACGTTAAATGAGCGTATGACAGAAGCAGATGGTATCATTGCTAAAATTGAAGCCAACCTAAGAGATATGGATAAGAAAGCAGCAGATACCATTCGCAAAACAGTAACAGCTGCTAAAGATGAATTAAAAGCGATTAGAGAAATGCTTAATGGCAAACCACAAACAAAACAAGGTTACGGTAACATTCCGCAAGTAACAGTAAGTAGTGTTTTTGGTGAAGCGAGAATGACAGTAATGGGTAAGCCGGTAGCACCTGGCGCACAAGAAGACAGGCTTATTAAATTTGCAGAGCAAAAAGTTGGTGAAGTAATAACGCGCGCTAATAAGTTTTTTGATGGTACTTGGAAAACATTGAGATCACTTGCTGAAGCGGCGCCTGTTAAAATCTTTAAAGACTACAAAACGATCGAATAAATAAATTTTAATACCCCAATATTTTTATAATCATAACTAGCAACCAATTATGAGTTCATTAGCACTATCAGATAAAATTGTTTTTGTACTTTATTTTTTAATAGTTGCTAGTTATGGTTATTGGGTGTACCGAAAAAAGAAAGATACCGTATCGGCGTCTCAAGATTTTTTTTTAGCCGAAGGATCGCTTACCTGGTGGGCTATTGGAGCCTCATTAATTGCGTCTAATATTTCTGCAGAGCAGTTTATTGGAATGAGTGGTGAAGGCTTTTTTGTGGGTGTCGCCATTGCAGCCTACGAATGGATTGCAGCGCTTGGTTTAATCATTATTGCGGTTTGGTTCATTCCTATTTATTTGAAGAACAAGATTTATACGATGCCTCAATTTTTAAAAACGAGGTATAATGAATCTGTGGCGCTTGTAATGGCCATATTTTGGTTGTTGTTGTATGTATTTGTAAACTTTACTTCTATTCTATATTTAGGAGCCGTTGCCATCAATGGTTTATTAGGTGGCGATTATTTACACCTCGTAATGATAGGACTTATGCTCATGGCGCTTATTATTACGCTAGGGGGTATGAAAGTTATTGGTTACACCGATGTTATTCAGGTTGCTGTATTAATTATTGGAGGTTTTGCAACCGTATACATGGCATTAGAAATTGTAGATCAACGCATCAATCATGTAGTGGATGGCAGTGCACTTGCAGGATTTAATACGTTGCTATCGCAAGCCCCAGAACACTTCCATTTAATTTTACCAAAACCCAACAATACCGATATGAGCGCTGCTGGGCAGTTGGCAAGAGATAAGTATATTATTTTACCTGGTATCGCTATGTATTTTGCAGGCCAATGGATTTTGAATTTAAATTATTGGGGCTGTAATCAGTACATCACACAACGCGCACTTGGCGCACAATTAGAAACGGCAAGAAAAGGTATCTTATTTGCTGGCTTCATGAAATTATTTATGCCTGTTATTGTAATGCTTCCTGGTATTGCAGCATTTGTACTCTATAAAAATGGGCAGTTAGCAGGTTTTGAAGGCGGAAAAGACGGCGCCTACTCTGCTATACTTGCATTTTTACCTGCTGGCCTAAAAGGACTAGCGATTGCGGCTCTTACTGCTGCGATTGTTGCATCGCTTGCTGGTAAGGCAAATAGTATTTCAACCATTTTTACTTTAGATGTTTACAAAAAATATATTAATAAAGATGCCGATGAAAAAAAGTTGGTATGGACGGGCCGTTTAACCGTATTTATTTCAATGGTTATTGCCGTTATATTTACTTGGAAAGATTTATTGGGAATCGGTGGCGAAGGTGGATTTACGTTTATTCAAAAATATACCGGCTTTATTAGCCCAGGTGTATTTGCCATGTTTATGTTAGGATTTTTCTGGAAACGCACTACTGGCGCGGCTGCTATGACAGGTTTAATTACCGGATTTTTATTGGCTATATTTTTTAATAGCTATGCTATTCCACTTTTTGGCACAGAGAACATCATGTATACCGCATACCTAAATAAAAGCGGTGCTTACGAAATTCCATTTTTAATAAATATGGGTTGGTCTTTTGTACTTACCATTATCATCATGGTGATAGTAAGTATGGCAGGTCCTAAAGTAAACCCTAAGGCATTTGAAATTGATGCAAGCATGTTTAAGGTTAGCAAATCAACACTCGTGCTGATTGTAATCATACTCATGCTCTTAAGTGCCTTGTACGTTAAATTCTGGTAGACTTATCTAACATCTTTTGCGCAGCCGCAACCGCCTTTTCGCTGATAGCCAGGCTTAAAAACGCTGCAAGAAGAGGCCATAACAGCCATCACTAGGGTGATGATAATAATTTTAAGTAGAGGGTGTTTCATAATTGAATACTAAATTACGTAAAAATTTATCCATTTACCATCAAAACAGAGGCGCCCATACAACGAATTTTAATTGCCCCACTCGATTGGGGACTTGGACATGCTTCTAGATGCGTGCCCATTATCCATGATTGTATTGAAAATGGCCACATAGTTACCATTGCCGCTGATGGAGCACAAAAAAAATTATTAC
>CANEWV010000187.1 GCA_947442905.1 Chitinophagaceae bacterium
GATATGAAAGACATGAACTCTTGGATTGAAATTGAAAAAGGTGCCGCTAAGCAAATGGTAAATGCACTTGATGGTAAAAACTACAATGGAAGACGCATTCGTATGAATGATGCTGATAGTGGTGGTGAGCGCAAGCCAAGACGCGGAGAATAATTTTATATTGTATATTTTTTTATGGAGCAAGCAATCGAAACAAAAAAAGGAGTGGAAGCACTTCTACAAGAAAGACCCTTAATTATTTCTGGATCCTGCAGCGCAGAAACAGAAGATCAAGTTGTTCAAACCGCAACCAGACTAGCGGCTACTGGTAAAGTAGATATTTTACGTGCTGGCATTTGGAAGCCGCGTACACGCCCTGGTAGTTTTGAAGGTATTGGTACCAAAGGCTTACCTTGGTTACAACAAGCTAGAAAAGAGTCAGGCTTACCTGTTGCTATTGAGGTTGCTACTGCTAAACAAGTAGAAGATGCACTTCATTTTGGTGTAGATGTATTATGGATTGGTGCAAGAACCACCGTTAATCCATTTAGTGTGCAAGATGTTGCAGATGCACTTAAAGGTGCTGATGTTTCCGTGTTGATTAAAAACCCCATCAACCCCGATTTAGAATTATGGATTGGTGCTGTGGAGCGCGTAGCAAATGCGGGCATTAAAAATATTGGTCTTATCCATAGAGGATTTAGTTCTTATGGTAATACAGAATATAGAAACGCACCCATGTGGCATTTAGCCATCGAAATGAAACGCCGTAACCCAGGCATGTTAATGATTAACGATCCTTCGCATATTTGTGGTAGAAGAGATATTTTATTGGACGTTGCACAAAAAGCCATTGACCTTGATTTTGACGGCCTAATTATTGAAAGCCATATCGATCCAGATAATGCCTGGAGTGATGCTAAACAACAAGTAAAGCCAGAACGTTTAGGTGAAATGATTGGCTCTATTGTTTGGAGAACAGAAGAAATTGATTCTGAAGAACTTCACGCAGTGATGGAAAAAATGCGTCAGCAAATTAATCAGCTCGATGATGAATTGTTGCAACTCATTGGTCAGCGAATGAAAGTTGCCGATAAAATTGGTGAGTACAAAAAGGATAATAATATTACCATTTTACAAACCAATAGATGGAATGCGATTTTAGCGCGCGCCTACGAAAGAGGTGAGAAGCTTGGATTAAGTCAAGAATTTATTACCAAATATTTTGATGCGGTGCATATGGAGAGTATCAACCATCAAAATAAAATCATGAATTCCTAATTTAGGCGTTCTTGCATAATTTGTTTCCGATGAAAAAAAGAACTTTTCATTTTTCGGGTAAGCCGGTTCCTTATTATTTTGATGCTTCTTTTGATGCATTAAAAAAGTTAGTACCTGTTACCTCGGCTGTAATCATTACAGATGAAAATGTTTTTCAAGCCCATAAAAAAAAGTTTAAAGGTTGGTCTACCATCGTGTTAAAACCAGGTGAGCAGTATAAAGTACAGCAAACCGTGGATGTGGTAATCGATCAACTCATTGAATTAGGTGCCGATCGTCAAACTACTTTAATAGGTGTTGGCGGCGGTGTCATTACAGATATTACAGGTTATGTAGCTAGTATATACATGCGTGGTATTGCAGTAGGTTTTGTGCCTACGTCTCTACTTGCTATGGTAGACGCTTCTATTGGCGGAAAAAATGGAATAGACGTTGGTGTTTACAAAAACATGGTGGGTATTATTAGACAACCTGATTTTTTATTGTTTGATACTAGTTTTTTAAAATCATTACCATTAACAGAATGGAAAAATGGTTTTGCAGAAATTATCAAGCATGGTGCCATTAAAGATGCTGCACTTATAAAACAATTAGAGTCGCATACGCTTGCTACTTATAAAAAAGACTTGTCTTTAACTGCAAAACTTGTAGCGCGAAATGTAATGATTAAAACCAAAGTAGTCATTGCCGACGAATTTGAAAAGGCCGATCGTAAGCTATTAAATTTTGGTCACACACTGGGTCATGCACTCGAAAATACCTACGAATTAAGCCATGGTCAAGCTATTAGTATTGGCATGACCTATGCAGCCGTTATTGCCGAACAATTATTGAAATTTAAAAGCAGAGATCTGTTGGTGGCACTTTTGGAAAAGTATGGTTTGCCAACCTACGCTTCATTTAATGTTTCAAAAGCGGTTTCTATTTTACAAAAGGATAAGAAAAAAACAAAGGATGCAGTGCATTATATTCTGTTAGAAAAATTAGGCAAAGGTGTTATTCATACCATTCCATTTGCGACACTTGAAAAAATATTAAAAGGGATTCAATCATGATTCATGCGCGCGTAACGCCTTCTTCGATTTCCGGAACGATTACAGCGCCTGCTAGTAAAAGCAGTATGCAGCGTGTATGTGCGGCTGCGTTAATCAGAAAAGGGGAAACGGTTATTAAAAATCCGGGCGTTAGTGGTGATGATGTGGCTGCCATAGATGTGGTTCAAAAACTTGGTGCTGTTGTTACCAAACTTGATAACGGAAATTTGCATATTATTTCTGGCGGCGTGAAGCCCCAAAGTAGTACGATCAATTGTGGAGAGAGTGGACTTGGTATTCGTATGTTTACGCCTATAGCTGCATTAAGTAGTAGTCCAATTACAATTACTGGAATGGGTAGTTTAACCACTAGACCTATGCACTTTTTTGATGAAATTTTACCACAATTAGGAGTGTCTATTGTTTCTGATGGGGGTAAATTGCCGCTGCAAATTCAGGGTCCTATCAAGCCGCAAAATATTACCGTCGATGGTTCACTCAGTTCTCAATTTTTAACAGGACTATTAATGGCTTATGGAGGTGCTGGTGCATCTGATTGTACCATTACTGTAACCCATTTAAAAAGCAAGCCTTATATAGATCTTACATTAGCTGTAATGAATCATTTTGGTTGGGATGTAACTTGCATCAATCATGAACAATTTGTTTTTTCTGCATCAAATAATGCCCTAGATAATACGACAGTTACCTACCAAGTAGAAGGTGATTGGAGCGGTGCATCTTTTTTACTTGTTGCTGGTGCGATTGCTGGAGGCATTGTTGTAGAGGGATTGGATCCTTTTTCTACGCAGGCCGATAAAGCCGTATTGCAGGCATTAATCGATGCTGGTTGTCAAATTTCTATACAACCTACAAAAATTGAAATTGCGCCGCTACCACTAAAAGCATTTCATTTTAATGCCACCGATTGTCCCGATTTATTTCCGCCACTGGTTGCACTTGCCTCTTTTTGTATCGGAAAAACGGTGATCGAAGGTGTGAGTAGGCTTTCCCATAAAGAAAGTGATAGAGCGTTAACACTTCAAGAAGAGTTTGGAAAACTTGGCGTTTCAATTACCCTACAAGATGATTTAATGATTATAGATGGGGGTAAAGGGGTAACAGGTGGTGTTGTTCATTCGAGACATGATCACCGCATTGCCATGGCATGTGCTGTAGCTGCGTTAAAAGCAAATGGTGTTGTAGAAATAGAGGATGCAGATGCGATCAATAAATCGTACCCTCATTTTTTCAAAGACCTTTCGTATCTTTCTGCCGAGGTCGATTACAAGTAAACGGCTTCTATAAATTTTATACCCATGAATACCTTTGGACATTTATTTCGAGTACATATTTTTGGCGAATCGCATGGTGCATGTGTGGGTATTACTATTGATGGATGTCCTGCTGGATTACCAATTCAAGCATCAGACTTTATAGAAGATACCGAAAGAAGAAAAGGAGGTGTTCAAAAAGGTACTACGCCCAGAAAGGAAGATGATTTACCCATTTTTAAATCAGGCATTTTTAAAGGATTTACAACAGGGGCGCCCATTACTATTTTATTTGAAAACAATAATACTAGATCTGAAGATTACGATAAGCACCGTGAAGTGCCACGTCCTGGCCACGCCGATTTTACAGCGCATGCAAAATATGGTAGTTTTGAAGATTATAGAGGAGGAGGTCATTTTAGCGGCAGGTTGACAGTATGCTTAGTTGCTGCAGGTGTCATTGCAAAGAAATTATTGGCTATAACTGGAGGCATCCGTGTTCATTCTAAAATTTTAGAAATAGGGGGTGAAACTGACCTCGATAAAGGGTTGCAGTTAGCCATTGATGCTAAAGATAGTATTGGTGGTATTGTTGATTGTACCGCCTCTAATTTGCCCATTGGTTTAGGGGAGCATTTTTTTGATTCGGTAGAATCTATGTTATCCCATGCTGTTTTTTCTATTCCTGCCGTTAGAGGCATTGAGTTTGGAACAGGGTTTGCTGCTGCAAAAATGTTTGGCGTAAACCATAACGATGCAATTTTAGATGCGAGCGGTAAAACGAGTACCAATCATGCTGGCGGAATTGTTGGCGGAATTACCAACGGAAATGATCTTTATTTTAAAATCGCCATAAAGCCAACCGCCTCAACACCTAAAACCCAAGAAAGCTGGAACTGGGAAAGCAATATAGTGGAACCTTTTTCCGTTAAAGGAAGGCATGATTTGTGTATTGCACTTCGTGTACCTGTGGTTTTAGAAGCTGTTACTGCTATAGTTTTAGTAGATTTAATGCTAAGAGCACAACAAATACCCTTGATAATCAAGGATTAAAGCGTCAATATGGAGTCTAGTTACATTTATCATATTACTACTGCTGCTGGTTGGGAACA
>CANEWV010000188.1 GCA_947442905.1 Chitinophagaceae bacterium
ATCCCCTCTTTTAATAAGTCATTAATTAAAATATAGCTAGCATTTTCTTTGGTAGAAAAAGTGTAACCAACAGCACCTGCTAATTTTGTAAAAGAACCTTTGTGCTTTTGCTCCTCACCGTAAGGAATTGTTTCAAACGGTCCGTCAAAGGGTTCTAGTATACGGTCAAACTCTAAACCCATTGTATACGCTGGTGTCCAGCCGGCTGCATCATAAGGCCTAACTGGAGGGCCACCAGGATATTGAAAATCGTTAGGATGATCCTGTGGTTCAAACATATCAATCACATGGGGTCTAAATGCTTGATTGGTTTTTACAACATACGATCCTGCTTCATATTCTTTATCGCCAACTTTAAAATTGGCAGTTGCTTTTTCTACACGAATACCACTCTTCATTAAAATATTTACAAAATTGGTAGCAGTGGTTGTTTGTGAAATTGGAATAATATATCCACGTGCATCTCTCAGTTTTGGATTTTTGTATACTTTCTCATAGTACTGCAACGCAATGGTATCGGAACGCTGGTCTTTTTGATCCGCCTTTATTAATTCGTTCACCATTTCAACTTTATTTGGAGATAGTGTCCAATAGTCTTTGCTTCCAGCATTAATTGAATTTTTACCCATGGTATAAATATTCATGAGTAGTTCATCTTTATGACGAGATGCATAATTTAACACCGCATAATTAAGTGATACCGAATAATCTATCGAACTTTTAAAATACCATTTTTGTGGCGTAATTGGAAAAGGTGTGCCACTATTAGGTATAAGTCTTGACGGAACAAATGGAATTTTCATAGGTGTTGGATTTCCAATCATTTCCGTTAACAACCCAACAATATTATGGTAGTATGCTGTTGTTCTTAATCCTCCATTCCACCATGTCGAATAAACAGATCCGCTTTTCATGGTATAGCCTGGTTTATTTTCGGCATTCAGTCTTGTGCTCATTACTGCACCTAGTTGATCAATCCCTGTAATAAGCAGTGGATCATACACATAATTAAATGGATCTCTATACGGAGGACCTGCTACCACTGTGCCTGCAGGACCTGTCTGGTGGTGATTGTATAAAATTTGAGGCATCCATTCTACATACTGTTGCAGGCTCATATTGCGTGACTCACTCATATTGGTCATGTAAAAATCACGGTTGTTGTCATGACCAATATATTTTTGGTAGAGCCTTGGCAAATTGGCGGTATTGCGTTTTAAAGTATCGGCTTGGCGCATGTACCAATTAGATTGCAGTTCTTGGCCATCCGGATTTGCATGTACAAATAAAATGATGGTAGATTTTAAAATCCTTTTTGTTTCATCGTCGTTACGAGATAAAATTTGATATAATGTTTCAATCCACTGATGAATACCAAGTACTTCATTGGCATGCAAGCCACCATCTATCCATACCACCGCTTTCCCTTCGTTGGCAAGTTGCTGGGCCTCCGTATCAGATAAGCCTTCTGCCCTCGCCATTTGTTGTGCTATCGATTTATACTTTGCAAGCTTGGATAAATTAGCTGGGTCAGAAACAATAACCATATACTGATTACGGCCTTCTTCTGTGGTACCAATACTTTGTAGCTTCATTTTATTTGAAGCCGCAGCTAATTTTTGTAGGTACGCCTCTGTTTGGGTAAAATTGGCTAACTGATAATTATCACCAATATGAAATCCAAAATGAGATTTTGGACTTGGCACATTTTGCGCTTGGGCAAAAATAGTAACAACAAAAAAAGATAGCGATAAAATGGCTTTCCTAAGCATAGTAGAGAGTTTAGAGTACCTAAATTAACCGAACTACGTTAAAAACTAAACTTTTGTGGGACCTTTTTGCAAAAGAAGCAAATTGTGGCTATTTCATAGTAGCGTTACCGCCTCTGTGGTACTGTCCAAAATGAAAACTACTCACTTGAGCAGCCTTACCATCAGCTAATACGACTTTAAATAAATAGTCGTAATCGTCATCTGTTAATAGCGCTACAGGTCTTGCACCACCAAGCGCTTCAATGGTTTCTAATACAGTGTTTGAATGACCTACAATTAATACTGACTTGCCATTTGCTTGTTGATACAATACATCAAGTAAACCAGACAAATTTTTGGGGGCATAAATATCAAGCGAAGCCTTAAAGTGCTTTGCTGTTTGTTTTGTTCTTTTAGTATCTGTAGAAAATACTTTTACAATGTCTTCTTTCTGCAAATAAACTGCTAGGTCAAGTGCGCGCTGCTGTCCAGCAGCCGTTAAATCTGGATCCATCCGGCTAATAAAAGAAGTGTCTTTTTCTGCATGCCTAACTATCCAAACCGTTGTTTTTTGTGCGCTAATTTGTAGGCTAATTAGTAATGAAAAGGCAAGGCATTTAATTAATTTGAGCATGATGCGTGCTTTAGTGCCATTCGAATCTAGAAATAAGATTTGTTTTGACAGGTGTAAACTTTTGAAAATACAGATAGTTATCTTAGTAAACAATATACCACTTAAAAAGCATAGACCCTTTTTTAATAACACAGAATTAATTTTATATTCATAATTAGTTAACATAGCAGGTATATTTTAGTATTTGAATTTTATTAAACTATGAAAAAGTATAGTCTTGTTTACCTATTAGTTGCTTCATTTGTTTTATTCTCTTGTACTAAAAAAGATGTTGCACAGCCATTAGAAGAAACACAAAATGAAGATTTGTCGGGATATCTAGAAATTGCATCCATTAATTTAGGGGGGGTAGGTGCCGCAGAAATAACTGCTTTTGACCCTGCAACCAATAGACTTTTTGCCGTAAACAATAGTGCAGAAAATAAAATTGATGTGATTGATATCAGCAACCCATCAAGCATATCTGTTATAAAATCTATTAGCATGTTGCCTTATGGCGGGTATGTTAACAGTGTAGCGGTGAGTAATGGAAAACTAGCCGCTGCCATTGAATCTACAGACAAGCAAGCTGCTGGTAAAGTTGTGGTATTTAATACAACCACCTATGCACTAATTAAATCAATTAATGTTGGTTCGTTACCCGACATGGTTACTTTTAGCCCAGACGGAAATTATATTTTGACAGCAAACGAGGGTGAACCAAGTGACGACTACTTAAATGATCCCGAAGGAACTGTTTCTATTATTAAAGTTTCGGACTATTCTGTTACCACTTTAAATTTTGCTTCTTTTGAAAGCCAATTGGCAAGTTTAACATCTAAAGGATTTAGAATATTCGGACCAGGTAAAAACTTTGTAAAAGATATTGAACCAGAATACATTACTATTTCAGACGATTCTAAAACAGCTTATGTAACCTTACAAGAAAACAATGCAATTGCTGAAGTTGACATTGCTAGTGCAAGTATTAAAAAAATATCGCCGCTTGGTTTTAAAGATTATTCCTTGGCTGCAAATGCAATTGATGTAAGTGATAAGGACAATAAAATTGAATTTAATACCTTTTCAAAAGTGTATGGTATTTATATGCCAGATGCCATTGCATACTTCAACCACAATGGAACGCCCTACTTATTTACAGCAAATGAAGGTGATTCTAGAGAATATAAAGGATTTGCTGAAATGAAAAGAGTAAGTGCTGTTAGTTTAGATGCAACAAATTTTCCAACCGCAACAACGCTTAAGACGGATGCAATTTTAGGAAGATTAAACGTTACCACTACTTTAGGTGATACTGATAATGATGGGGATTTTGATGCGCTTTACTCGCTTGGTTCAAGATCATTTAGTGTTTGGAATGCCACAACCGGAAGTCAAGTTTTTGATAGTAAAAACGAACTAGATATTAAAGCCAAAGAACTAGTTATTTATGATGATGCAAGAAGTGATGATAAATCTGTTGAGCCAGAATCTATTTGTTTAGGTAAGGTAGGTGGTAAAAATATTGCAATTGTAGGCCTAGAAAGAGCCGATGCATTTGCCATCTATGATATTACCAATCCAACATCACCTGTATTTATTAAAATGTATAAGACAGGTGATGCTCCAGAAGGTATTATATTTATTCCAGCATCAAAAAGTCCAATTAAGCAAAGTTTAATTGTAACGAGTAGTGAAAATGACGGACTCGTTAAAATTTATAAAACAACTAAACTTTAATATAGATTTTTCTAACTTCAAGTTGATTGAATATAAAGGGTTTACGACTTAAAAAGCGTAGACCCTTTTATTTTATCTACTATTATAATATGTTTGGAAAGATATTTCGGTTAATAGAATCGAGCAAATTGCAGGAGCTATGAACTTAGATTCATAAAGTTTATGCGTGTTTAAAATTTAGCGCTCAATGTTATAAAAAATGATCTGGCATCTGCTGGTAACGCACCTGGCCCGGGATATCCACCAGCACGTCTTGTGAAATAAGTGGCATTAAATAAATTATTAATTCCTGATTTACACGATAAGCCATTGGAAAATTTATAGGAAAAAGTAAGATCGGAAACAGTGTAAGAAGGAATCAAGCCAACGGTTCCATTTAAAGAAGGCATTACTGTATTGTTCGCGTCACTAAATGATTCACCGACATAACTTACTTGAGCCGTACACAAAAATCCATTAACACCTGCGGTTATACCAGTTCGCAAAATATTTACAGGCGCGTTTTCAACTTGCATACCTTTTGTAGCTGCTAGCTTGTGATCTGCACTATACCTTGCATACGTG
>CANEWV010000189.1 GCA_947442905.1 Chitinophagaceae bacterium
GGCATCAAATAAATAAAAAAAATTAAATTATTCATCTAACAAATCGGGGCGGCGTGCTTTTGTACGCTGCACCGATTGTTCGTATCTCCACGCTTCTACTTTTTTAGGATCACCTTGTAAGAGAATATCTGGCACTTTATCACCTCTAAATTCTGAAGGTCTGGTATATACCGGTGGTGCTAATAAATTATCTTGAAAAGAATCGGTGAGGGCCGAAGTTTCGTCATTTAAAACCCCTGGAATTAAACGGCCTACTGCATCTACAACTACTGCTGCTGCTAGTTCTCCGCCACTAAGTACATAATCACCAATAGAAATTTCCTGTGTAACGTACTGTTTTCTGATACGTTCATCGATGCCTTTGTAGTGACCGCAAATAATTAAAATATTGCCTTTCATTGATAATTGATTGGCGGCACTTTGGTTAAACCTAACACCATCGGGTGTCATAAAAATAATTTCATCGTAAGGTGCAGGTGCTTGCAATTCGTCAATGGCGTTGGCAAGTGTTTCGCATACAATAACCATGCCTGCACCCCCGCCATACTGATAGTCATCTATTTGGCCATGTTTATTAATGGCCCACTTACGTAGGCTATGTACGTTTACTTGTAACAGTCCTTTTTCCTGTGCACGTTTCATAATACTGTGCGCAAAAGGACCTTCCAATAATTCAGGCAGTACCGATAAAATATCAATTTTTAACATGCTTTATTTTTTATTCCATAAAACCCTCAATATCCCTGCGTTGTTTTTTGGTAGGTCTTCCTATTTTACTCAAACGTTTTCCGGTTTGATACGAAGCCGCTTGGTAGGCAACGTGGTCTAGTTCTTCTGGAGGTGTTTGGTCTTCATAATGTAAAATAGCTTCGGGGTATTGTACTCTTTTTTCTAATAAGCCTGTTACTTTTACCACCCACCTGCGCGCTTCTGTTTTAACGTCGTATACATCACCTAGGTTTACCACTTTGGCTGCTTTTACATTATCTCCATTACATTTTACTTTACCCTTACTGCAAGCATCACCCGCTTGGCTTCTTGTTTTAAACAACCGAATAGCCCAGAGGTATTTATCAATACGTAATTTTTCTTTACTTGCTGCTTGCATAAAACTGGTGAAAGTAAGGAATGGTTTCAATGCCTTTGTAAAAATTGACGATGTCAAATTTTTCGTTGGGACTGTGTAAATTATCACTGTCGAGTCCAAAGCCCATGAATACAATTTTAAGGCCTAGTTCTTTTTCAAACAATGCACAAATAGGTATGCTACCTCCACCTCTTACAGGAATAGGCTCTTTGCCAAACGTTGCAGTAATCGCACTTGCAGCAGCTTGGTATGCTGAAGAATGGATAGGTGTCATATAAGGCTCACCACCATGGTGTTCTGCTGCTTTTACAGTTATACCTGCTGGCGCAATAGACGTAAAGTAGTTGATAATTTTTTCGGTAATTTTTTGTGACGATTGATTGGGAACCAGTCTACATGAAATTTTTGCAAATGCTTTTGAAGGAAGTACTGTTTTAGCACCTTCACCAGTGTAGCCACCCCATATGCCGTTTACTTCTAGTGTAGGTCTAATACCCGTTCTTTCATTACTGCTGTATCCTTTTTCACCCCATAGTTCGGAAACGCCTAAATCTTTCGCATATTCATTGGCATTAAAAGGGGCTTCCGCCATTTTAGCTCTTTCAATATCTGATGATTCAACAACGTCGTCATAAAAACCAGGAATGGTAATATGGTTGTTTTCATCGTGGCAAGAAGCAATCATTTTAGAAAGCATGGTAATAGGGTTAGCAACAGCGCCACCATATACACCACTATGTAAATCTCTATTAGGTCCTGTTACTTCTACCTCAATGTAACTTAATCCGCGCACGCCAATATCAATAGATGGATTTTCCATACTTAGCATAGATGTATCACTAATTAAAATAACGTTTGCGTCAAGTAAAGCTTTATTGGCTTTTACAAAAGTGGCCAAATTAGGACTGCCTACTTCTTCTTCACCTTCTATCAAAAATTTAATATTGGTCGTAAGTGTTCCCGTTTGCACCATGGTTTCAAGGGCTTTTACGTGCATGTAAAATTGTCCTTTATCATCGGCAGAACCACGCGCATAAATTTTACCATCTTTGATAACGGGGTCAAAAGGTCCGCTGTTCCATAGTTCTAGCGGATCTGCAGGTTGCACATCATAATGTCCGTAAACAAGTACGGTAGGAAGTGCCGGGTCAATTATTTTTTCGGCGTACACAATCGGGTGCCCCTCTGTCGGATAAATAGTTGCTGTTGTAGCGCCTGCATCTACTAAACTTTTTTTAACAGCTTCCGCGCAGGTAAGCATGTCATCTTTATTTTCGGTTCTAGCACTTACACTAGGTATGCGTAGTAATGCTAATAATTCTTCTAAAAAACGGTCTTTGTTTTTTTCTTGATAATCTTTCCAAACTTGCATATGATGTGTTTTCTAAGTTTCTAATTGATGTTTTTTATCTGATAAGATGTTATCGAGGGTCCAAGTTAGTTTCTTTTCAAATGTGGCCTGTCTTTCGGGGCAATTTTTATTGCAAATGCCACAGCTAATTGCAAGGCACCCATCGGTATGGACAAATAATTCAATGGAGTCGCCAAAATGTGATTTGATCAAATCCGATAGGCTGTCTATTTCGCGGTGTGCTTCGTGTACATTCAAGTACCAAGGCACGGTTAAATGACAATCGATGTGTAATAGGCTGCCGTATTTAATCACGCGTAAGTTATGTAGGTCAATCCAGTTTTCTACTTTGTTTTTATTGAGTACCGCAATAAAATTATTTAATAAATCGAGGTCGGCTTCATCCATGATACCTGCAAACGAAGACCTTAGTATTTTGTAGCCGTTGTAAATAATAAGTAGGCTCATGCCTAGTGCAATAATTTTATCTATCCAGTATACTTTCCAAATAAGCATAGCAGCAATGCCCGTAACAATGGCAAGGGTAGAGTAGGTGTCAATTTGCAAATGCTTACCACTTGCTTGAAGCGCCAACGATTTGTTTTTTTGACCAATTTTAATACATACAGCTCCAGCAAAATAATTGATAACAGCTGTTGCGCTCACTAGCCATAAACCAGTATCTAGTGCATGTAAGGGCTGGTTGGTAAAAAAATTTGCGAGGGTTTCGTAAATGATTAATAAACCCGCTGCAATAATTAGCGTGCCTTCTGCGGCTGCCGAAATAAACTCTGCTTTGCCGTGCCCATAAGGGTGGTCTACATCTTTTGGTTTAGCTGCCACATATAAACTATAGAGGCCAATAAAACCGGCCACTACATTTACAATGCTTTCTAGTGCATCTGTTAATACCGAAAGTGAATGCGTTACAAAGTAGGCCACTGTTTTTACAGCTAGTAGCAGCACGCCTAAGCTTGTAATGAAAATTTGAACTTTAAAATTCTCTTTCGCTAATTTCACAAATGCGTTTTTAAAACCTATTTAAATGCGTTCTAGGGTATAATGTATGGGACATGTTTTAGCGAGCATCGCAGAAACGCCACAATACTTTTCGTGACTTAAACTTACGGCTCTTTTAAATTGATCTAATTGTGATTCATCTACATCTGCTTTATAGACCATGTGAATAACTGAAAATACTTTTGGAATGGTATCTGTTTGTGCTGCAGAAGCTTCGATACTTAGTTTTGTAAATGGGACTTTCATTTTGTTGAGTATTTCAACAACATCAATACCGCTGCAGCCACAAAGTGATGCCAACATTAATTTTTTGGGCCCCATGCCTGAATCTAAACTTCCATTTTCGATAGTAGTGTCTAGTCTTATGGTTTGTCCCGTTTCTGAACTGGCATCAAATGCCAAATGACTCACCCAATTTGTTGTTACTTTCATTGTTATCTATTTATTGTATGGTTTTTTCGTATCTGGCTGCTACAAAATCCCAGTTAACAAGGTTAAACCAAGCGGTAATATAATCGGCTCTTTTGTTTTGATATTTTAAATAGTAAGCGTGTTCCCAAACATCGATACCTAGTAGTGGGAAACCTTTAAATGTACTCGCATCCATGAGTGGATTGTCTTGATTGGCAGTAGAACCAATAGCTAATTTTTTATCTGCGCCAACAATAAGCCATGCCCATCCACTTCCAAATCTATTTTTTGCAGCGTCTGCAAACTGCGTTTTAAATGCTTCCAATGATCCAAAGCTATTATTGATAGCGGTAGCAAATGTTCCTGTAGGAGCGCCACCTGGGGCGGCTTTCATGCAATTCCAAAAAAGCTCGTGGTTATAATGACCACCTGCATTGTTGCGCATTTTAGCAGAATAGCCACTTATTTTTTGTAAAACATCTTCTAGATTGCTATTGGTGTTTACGTTTTCGGCAGCAGCTGCGTCTTGTACATTTTTTGCATAACCTGCCGCATGTTTGCTGTAATGAATTTCCATGGTGAGCGCATCAATAAAAGGCTCTAGTGCAGTATACGCATAGGGTAAGGGAAGTTGTGTAAACGATGTGCCAACAACTACTGGCGATACGGCAGGCGCTAATATTGGCAATACTTTATTAGTGGAAGCTAGGGCGTTTAACTGACTACCCGTTAGTGCAGTTACCATAGCTGCTTTAACCGTGGTACCAATAAAACTTCGTCTAGAATTTTTGTTTGA
>CANEWV010000190.1 GCA_947442905.1 Chitinophagaceae bacterium
CACTTGTGTGCGATTCCTTATATTTAGGATTACATAATACCATTCAACTCTATAAAAGACAACTTCAATAATGGCCACTATGAAAAAAACAATTCTTGCGCTAATGGTACTACTTAGTTCAGTAGTAGGTATGGCACAAAAAATTAAACCCGTTTTACCAGTACCTACCAAAGAACATCTGGTATGGCACGAAAAAGAATTTTATTTGTTTATCCATTTTGGTCCTAACACTTTTACTGATAAAGAATGGGGCGATGGTAAAGAAGATCCAACTGTGTTTGCGCCTACCCAGCTAGATTGTAATCAGTGGGTGCGCGTTGCAAAACTTGCAGGTGCTAAGGGCATTATCTTAACAGCTAAACACCACGATGGTTTTAGTTTATGGCCTTCTAAATATAGTACGCATACCGTAAGAGAAAGCAATTGGTTAGAGGGCAAAGGTGATGTGGTTAAAATGCTTTCAGATGCCTGTAAAAAAGGTGGCATCGAAATGGGCGTTTATATTTCTCCATGGGATAGAAACCACCCCGATTATGGCACGCCTAAATACAATGACATTTACATTGCTACCATGAAAGAATTATTAACTGGCTATGGTAAATTTTTTGAACTATGGTGGGATGGCGCCAACGGCGAAGGACCTAATGGTAAAAAACAAGAATACACTTTTAGAAGATTTGAAGATTCGGCATTTAAATATCAACCGCAGCTAATGATATTTAGTGATATTGGGCCAAGCATAAGATGGTGTGGTAATGAACGTGGCATCATTGGCAATACCAACTGGAATTTATTAGATACTGCTGGTTTTTACAGAGGTCATGGTGGCCCACCGGAAGACACCCTCAATCAAGGTAATGTAAATGGTAAATTATGGATTCCAGCGGAAGCGGATGTTTCCATTAGACCAGGATGGTTTTATCATCCAAAAGAAGATAACAAAGTAAAATCTGCTAGTACTTTATTTAATTTGTTTTTAAAATCTGTAGGTAATGGCGGTAATTTATTATTAAATGTACCTCCCGATAGACGTGGTCTTTTTAATGAAGCAGATTCTGCATCCCTAGTAGGTTTTGCAGCACTCAGAAAAAAAGCATTTGAAACCAATGTATTAGCAGGCCTTACACCTATTACCAAAACAAATGCAGCTGGACTTGTTACCTTAACCTATACCTTTAAAAAGGTTACAAAGCTTAATGCTGTTGTTTTACAAGAATTAATTGAGCATGGACAACGCGTAAAAAGTTTTACGATAGAAGCCAAAGAAGAAAGTGCAACGGGCAATTTTGTGAAGATTTTTGATGGCACAACCATTGGCCGCAAAAAAATTGCAACGTTTAACCCAATCTCTACAACTTCTATCAAAATAACCATTACTGACGCCAAAGCAGCAGTATACCTTAAACCTACTTCTGCTTACGATTTTGGCTTTGAGATAAAAAATTAATTAAATTTGCACCTTAAACAAAGCGTATGAGCACCGTTCAACCAATAGTAGGCATTATCATGGGAAGCGACAGTGATTTAACAATCATGCAAGATGCTGCCAACATTTTAAAGCAGTTTAATATCCCGTTTGAATTAACCGTGGTGTCTGCACACAGAACCCCTATTCGTATGGTTGAATATGCAACAACTGCAAAATCTAGAGGGCTACAAGTAATTATAGCAGGTGCTGGTGGTGCTGCTCATTTGCCAGGTATGGTTGCAGCCATTACTACCCTACCCGTTATTGGTGTACCCATTAAATCATCTAACTCAATTGATGGTTGGGATTCAGTACTTTCTATTTTGCAAATGCCAAGTGGTGTTCCTGTTGCTACCGTTGCACTTAATGGCGCAAAAAATGCTGGTATTTTAGCAGCTCAAATTGTTGGTGCTACCAACGAAACTGTTTCTGCAACAATCGCTGCTTACAAAGAAGGTTTACAAAACGAAGTATCTGAAAAAGTAAATAAATTAAAAGGAGATTGGAACAATAGTTTTGATATCTAAAAAAGACAGCTAATCAGCTAGATATAAAAGGGTAAATCCTTTACTAAAATCATCAGAATTTTCTACTATGGCACTCACAAAATGGGTGCCATAAATTTTATACCAATCGGCAATATTTTCTACGCGCTCTTGTAAGCTTCCGCCCGGAAATAACTCTTCTACAATTTTTGTTATTTGTTGTTGCTCCACTTCAAACTTTCGTTTTTCGGCACGAAGCATTTTCTTTTGAACCTGTAATAACTTTTGGGATTGTTTGTGAGATAATGCCTCAATATGATCCACTAAACTTGCATCAATACCTGCTGCCTGTTCTTTAATAAGTGTATACTGCGCTTCTATGGCAGCCATTTGAGCATTAATTTGTAAATGATGCACCGAGTTGGCTTTTACAAAACTATCAATAATAACTTGCGGACGACCTTTAAATAAGTTGATCGTATTAATTTGCATTTTTTGTAACAGTTGCGACTGTTTGGCTGTTACAAGTAAAAAGGAATTGCGTAGTAATAAAACTGGGTATGGCACTGCCGCTTCTGCAAAAACATTTTTAAGTTCAAGCCAATAGGCAAGCTCCCCCCCTCCTCCAATAAATACAATATTGGGTAAAATGGTTTCCTGAAAAACACCTCTCAAAATAACGTTAGGGCTATAACAGGATGGATTGTTTTTTACATCCTCCAATATTTTCTCCGTTGTAAATTGTAACCCTAAAGCTGCAACTTCAAAACCATTACTGGTTTGTACAATGCGTTCTCTTTTATTGCCTTGTAAATAAAACAAATTAATTTCTCGGCCGGCAGCCTGTACTTTATAATGTGCACTTAACCCTTGTATGGTTTGCTGTACTGCTTTATTAGAAAAACCAGTGGTTAATTCTTTTTCTATAACACTGGTAAAAAGTGATTTTAACTTGTCACTATCCGGGAGTATCACCACAAGACCATATTCACCAAATAAATGGTGTACAATTTCAAAAGTAGCGTCAGCAATTGTTTTACCAATTGTAAAAGTATTTTTTAAAAGGTTAACCCATGCTGCTCCTTGCACTGACACACCTAACTGACCTTCTATCTGTTTAATGAGTGTTAGTAATTCAGCGTCCACTAGCATACGACCTACTGCACCCGTTTGTTTTGTTTGCCACACTAATTTTTGCCCCCCAACAGTAACAAAGCCAAGCTCTTCGATGTCAGCATCTTCGGAACCCATATAATAAACGGGCACAAAACGAGCACCTGGTATTTGCTTATTGAGTGAAAGTGATAAAGCAATGGTATGCGCAATCTTATAAATAAAATAAAGTGGACCAGTAAATATATTGGGCTGATGCGCAGTTGTAACCGAATAGGTATTGCTTTCTTTTAAAGATTGAATATTTGCGGTTACTGCATCTAAAACAGAAACGCCTTGGTATTGTTTGTTGAGCGCATCCACTAGTGCTACCCTAGGTGTATTAAACAAATCACGAGCTGCCATCGCTGCCTTTACCCCATTTATATTGGGAGCATGGGTGTAATAAGGTGCTAATTTTTGATTGGCTTCTAGGTAATCAGAAACCAGATTAGAAAAATAGCCCGTTAATGGATAAGCAACTTGCTCGGCAGCTTTAATCATAATTAGGGTTAAAATTACAACATGGGCATCAAATAATGGAAGATTCGTTAGAATAGTTACATTTGTAAAGGGTCTAATCCCTATTTCGTTGCTATGGAAAGCTATGGTAAAATATTACTGATTGCCATGCCGGCATTTTTATTATTGGTACTCTTTGAGAAATGGTATGGTGTTTTAAAGGGAAAGGAAACGGTACGAACTTTTGACATGATTTCAAGCCTTAGCTCTGGTGTTACCAATGTAACCAAAGACGTACTTGGATTAAGCATTGCGGTCATCTCTTATGGCTGGATGGTTCAGCACTTTGCATTAACCAAAGTTCCGGATGGCCCGCTCACCTATATAATTGCTTTTTTAGCGCTTGATTTTGCAGGCTATTGGATCCATAGAATCGCACATGAATACAATGTTTTTTGGAACAACCATATTGTTCACCATAGCTCCGAAGAATACAATTTAGCCTGTGCGTTAAGACAAAGTATTTCTTCTATTGTAAAAATATTTGTGATTTTTTTACTGCCCGCCGCTTTATTAGGGGTTCCTGCAAAAGTTATTGGGATTATAGCGCCACTTCATTTATTTGCACAATTCTGGTACCATACACAGCATATTGGCAACATGGGTTTTTTAGAGAAGATTATTGTAACGCCATCTCATCATAGAGTGCACCATGCCATCAACAACGAATACCTAGATAAAAACTACAGTCAGATATTTATTTTTTGGGATAAATTATTTGGCACATTTAAAGAGGAAGATCCTAATGTACCAGCGGTATATGGTATTACTAGAGCCGTGCAAACATGGAATCCTATTAAAATTAATTTCATGCACTTATGGTTACTTATAAAAGATGCATGGCGTACCAAAAGCTGGTCAAGTAAATTTAAGATATGGTTTATGCCAACCGGCTGGAGGCCCGCAGATGTTGAAGCGCAGTATCCTGTAGATAAAATAGATGACGTGTATCATTTTGAAAAATATGATACCAACGAAACCAAGGGCCTTGTCCTTTGGTCGTATTTACA
>CANEWV010000191.1 GCA_947442905.1 Chitinophagaceae bacterium
GAGAAAGTATGGAAGCCAACCTCATTCAGATTTTTCAAAACAAAGTGAAAATTTTAGTGAGCCACTTAAAAGAATCGGACGCTGCTATATTAGGTGCATCGGCACTTGCCTGGGATCTGAAATAAATATTGTAGGTAAATAAATTAGCGAATCATAAATACGGCTGGCACCGCACGCTGCCCTTCTTTATCAGAAGGCTTGATGGTTTCTTTACCATTAACAAGTAAGCAACTACTACCGCCTCCATCTAAATTGATCGCTTCTACACAACCAATTTGCTGCATAAGGCCTGCCATTTGAGGAAGTGTTAATCCATCTGCCCTGCCCGGAAAACGTCCTTCACAAACAAATAAAATAAGTTCATTATTAGCCGTATAACCAACAGCCGTTCGGGGATGTTTATCTGAAATGGCTTTGCCAGCAAATTTTAATTCTTCATTGTTGGTGATTTTGATAGCACCGTCTTGCAATAAAACCGGACCACCTCCTATTGCTGTTTTTACTTTCCATTTTTTAAAATTTCCTTTAGAAAGCATCACGCTTGCAGGTACATCCGCAACCGAATCTTTAAACATTGGAATAACCGTTTGAGATGCGTATACATTCGCATCTGCAGTATCGGTGTAAACCCATGCTACATCTGGTTTATTGGATTTTGAAATACCGAGTGCTGCACCATATACATGCCTATAGGTTAGGGTATCTTTTCCTTTACCAGGAAGTGAATGTAAATGATAGGATTTAATATCTCCGTTATCTACCACCAAATTTAAATTTGAATTATGTGCAAATTCAAAGAAGGTTGCATTCATTACAACGAGTGGCTTACCAGCTATAGAATCATAAAATTTTTGAGGTGTATAACGCTTGCCATTACCAACAGCCGTAGATAAAGCATGCGTTTTATCTTTTAAATCGTAACTGATATAATAAGCAATATTTAGTTTGCCGTCAATGGCATCGGTGGTTTTATATACGTGCATAGATGCTGGCAAAGGGCCAAATTCGGCATCCACATTTTTCCAATTAACTTGAGCTACAACAGCGGTTGTAAATAGTGTGAGTACCAGCGCGTATACTAAATTTTTCATAAGCTTTTTTCAGATAGCCATTTATCTTTACCCCATCCTTTTATCACGTGCTTTTCACTATGATACGATGAACGTACAAGTGGACCACTTTCTACATAATCAAAACCAATTTGATAACCAATCTCACGTAGTTCAGCAAACTCATCGGGGTGAACAAAACGTTGTACTGCTAAATGTTTTTTAGTGGGCTGTAAATATTGACCAAGGGTTAATACATCGCAACCAACATTCACCAAATCTTTCATGGATTGCACCACTTCCTCTTTGGTTTCACCAAGACCAAGCATCATACCCGTTTTGGTACGCATGCCCCCCTTTTTTAAGGTTTCGAGTACCCCTAACGATCGGTCGTATTTTGCTTGCACACGCACTTGACGTGTGAGCCTTTCTACGGTTTCCATATTGTGGCTGATTACTTCGGGAGCGGCATCAATCAGGCGTTGTATTTGATCTGGAATACCTTTAAAATCAGGTATCAATGTTTCAAGTGTTGTAGTTGGCGTTAAAGCTTTTACAGCTCTAATGGTACTATACCAAATGCCAGAACCACCATCTTTTAATTCATCTCTATCTACACTCGTAATTACAGCATGTTTTACTTTCATTAAATGAATGGCTTCTGCCACGCGCTGAGGTTCATCAAAATCTACGGGAGCAGGACGTCCGGTGGCCACCGCACAAAATCCGCAGCTGCGGGTACACACATTACCGAGTATCATAAATGTTGCCGTTCCTTCACCCCAGCACTCGCCCATATTTGGACAGTTACCACTTTCACAAATGGTATGGAGCTTATGGGTATCAACAAGCCCTCTTACGTGCTTGTAACTTTCGCCAATGGGCAGTTTTACACGTAACCAATTGGGCTTTTGTATTTTGGATGTTGTTGGATCTATTTTTGGGACAACGGGTAATTCTTGCATGAAATAGAAATTCTTTATGATTGCTTGGGATGCAAAAATAGGTCACTTTCGCTTACCAAATGTGACAGAAATATAAGCGTTAAAAAAGAGGCTTTTTGGGTCATTTAAGAGCATTACAGGCATCTTTTTAGAAAAATAAGTGGCTTTTAATCCAACCTCAAGTGCAGACACCAATTCGTTGTAGCGGCCATAGTCGAAACGAAGGGCTCCTTTTACGTGACCACCCGGAACAAACTGCATTTCATTAAATCCTTTACTAAACGCGCCTTTACCCAAAATAATGGTAGGGTCTAAAAAAAGGTTATCGTTGTTATCGTATTTAATTTCTTCTTGACGCTGTGTTGTAGGATTTTGGATTTGTAAATAGTAAGGCTTTAATAAACCGGCGCTAATACCACCGCCATAAATAGCAGAAACGGCTACGCCGTTTTTATTTCCTTTTCCACCAATTAATTTTTGTTGACCAATCCCAAATTTTACATCGTACAAATTATTTTGCTTGCCGTAAATATAATTGGACAAAATAATAAACCCTTGAGCCGAACTTGCTGTTGGGGTTTTTTCTTCTTTTGGATGCTTATGCTCCCCTATTTCGATCCACCACAAATTTGTTTTTGTGATTGATTTGTATTTTCCTTTTTCATAAAAAACACTCCAGCCATCGGTATTAAAATGGATGCCTTGTGCTATTTGTTTTTGATATATTAAAGCGCCCTCTTCTTCTTGCTTAATGAGCTGATTTATTTTTTCACGACGTTCATTTTTTAAACGCAATTTTTCTTCCTGTGCTGGTGATAATTTTCGCTGCTGTGCTAAACCAGTACCCACAAAAAGAACGCATGCAAAAAGCACAGCGCCAATTTTTTGAAGGGTGTTAGCGATATTTACTATTTTCTTCACGCTCGTTTGATTAGTTCCTTGTAAATTTAAGGCAAAATTGAACCAATGACTGCACAAATTATTTATAAAACTAAGTTAAGAACTGAGGCTACACATCTACAAAGCGGCACCACCATCGAAACAGACGCCCCCACAGACAATCAGGGCAATGGCGAAAGGTTTTCTCCCACCGATTTAGTGGCTACAGCACTTGCTACCTGTATGGTTACCACCATGGGTATTAAAGCGCAAAGCATGGGCATTGCACTGGATGGCACCACAGCTGATGCTACCAAAATTATGGTGAGCGACCCGCGCCGAATAGGCAAAATAGTTGTGCATATTAAATTCCCGGAGAGCCTACAGGTAGACGAGAAAACAAAAGAGATTTTGGAAAAAGTAGCAAGAACCTGCCCTGTAGAAAGGACCCTGCACCCAGACGTAGAACTAGACTTAAGTTTTAGTTGGCCTGCGTAAAATACGGCGACAATAAAACTTCCCTACTAGCTGATCAAAAAACAAACTTGCTACAACATTGCTTGCAGCGCCTGCATCACCCTGCTTACCGGAAGGCCCATCACATTGTAAAAATCACCTTCCACCGATTTGATACCCACAACACCAATCCATTCCTGAATGGCATAGGCGCCCGCTTTGTCGTAAGGCTTGTACTTGTCTACATAAAAAGCAATTTGCTCCGGTGTGAGTGGATGAAAATGAACCGTCGTGCTATCTGCAAAAGCCGTTTCTTTAGCGCCTTCTAAAAGCACCACACCCGTAATTACCCGGTGTGTTTTTCCGGCTAGCTTGGATAAAATTTGAATGGCGTCTTCTCTACTTGTAGGCTTACCTATAATTTCATTTCCTAAAACAACAATGGTATCGGCTGCAATAACAAGTTCGTTATTTGATAAGTCTGCTGCTACTCCAAGTGCTTTTTGACGCGCAATATGCACGGGCACTTCGTCGATGGCAAGATCTTCAGGATAGCTTTCGTCGGTGGGTTTTACCATCACTTCAAAAGAAACCTCTGCCCACTCTAGTAGTGTTTTACGGCGTGGAGAACCAGACGCTAGTATAATTTTTTTATTCATGTTCACTATAAATAATACCTGAAAAATACCATGGATACAATGCCCGTAAGCATCACAATTTTTATAACCGTACTAAGTTTACCAAAATCTTTTTCGGATTGGGCAGATAACAATTTTATAAACACCCAAATTAGCGGTGCAATAATAGCAAGCACACAATAAAGAATACTTTCCCACCATCCCATAGGCAGCACATAAAACTGCAAAATAATAAGCACGGCAATTAAGACCACAAGCCATACTGCCACAAATACTTTGGTAGCCGTTAACCCCCAAACAATAGGGATGGTTCTGCAACCATATTTTGCGTCACCTACCCTATCTTCTACATCTTTAATAACCTCTCTAATGAGAGAAATAATAAATGCAAAAGACGCGTATAAAACAGTAAGTCTAAAAAAACGAATTTCTTTATCTCCCGATTCTAAAAGATTATTTATATGAAGTGGCGCTTTTGAAAAAAACAAAATAAGCAGTACCCATGCCGTTAATAATGAAATAAGCACATTGCCAATGAGTAGTTGTTTTTTAAAGTTTGTTGAGTACACCCATAGCAAAACAATGCACATCATATTGGCAAAAACCAAATACCAATAAGACTGAATGGGGAGCGCATAAGCGGTAAAAAATAAACCCAACATACTCAGTA
>CANEWV010000192.1 GCA_947442905.1 Chitinophagaceae bacterium
CCACTTTGTAGGCTATTATAAAAATACTTTTCAACATGGGGGGATAAGTTTAGAAGAAATGATTGTACCAGTCATAAAAATGGTTCCTAAGGGCAATTAATGTGAATAAATACTTTTTTTGAAATCTTGTTTTGGTGGGATAGTCGCTTACATTTGTTAGAACAATTTTTGTTGTAATTGACTATGAAATACACACAATCGAATTTAGATAAGTTAGGAGATATTTTAGGAGAATCTGAATATGTGGTAAGGTATGAGCGTGGAACTTTTCAGAGTGGCTGGTGTTTATTAGAAGCCAAAAAAATTGTGGTCTTAAATAAGTTTTTAAATACAGAAGGAAGGATTAATACATTACTTGAATTAATTCCACAACTCAATATCGAGTACGATAAATTAACACTCGAATCTCAAAAATTATACGAGTCTGTTTTAAAACTAGCCATCGAAGAAGTGGCTGCATAAATTTTTGCAACACGCCCCATTAAATATTAATTTTTTAGGAACTGGAACAAGTAGTGGTGTACCCATGATAGGCTGTCACTGCCCTGTTTGCCAATCACCAGATCCAAAAGACAACCGTTTGCGCTCTAGTATATTGGTATCTTCCCATACCACGAGGTTTGTAATTGATACAACCCCCGATTTTAGGTACCAGATGCTTCGCACCCACACCGAGCATTTAGACGCTATTGTATATACCCATCCCCACAAAGACCATATTGCAGGCCTCGATGATATTAGGGCTTTTAATCACTTTTCAAAAAAGCCCATTGATATTTATGCTGGGGCTAATACTGAAGAAGCGATTAGACGTGATTTTTATTATGCATTTGCAGAAACTCGTTATCCGGGCGTGCCTGATTTAAATATTATTGGGATTGACCATCATCCATTTATGGTGGGAGATATCCATGTGCAGCCCATTCATGTGGCACACCATAAAATGCCCGTGCTTGGGTTTAGAATGGGGGACTTTACCTATATCACCGATGCCAATTATATAGAACCGCAGGAGCAGGAAAAAATTAAAGGCTCTAAAGTGCTTGTGATTAATGCGCTGCGTAAAGAAAAACACCTTTCACATTTTACTTTATCAGAAGCCATTGATCTAGCCAATGCCCTTGAAATTCCGAGGGTTTACCTAACGCATATTTCACATCAACTGGGTACTCATACATCAGTTTCAGATGAACTTCCCGCAAATATTTCTTTGGCATATGATGGACTTCAAATTAGCCTGTAGTTTGCCATGTGCGCTCAACCCATCCCAATAAAACTAGTTCGTACTTCTATTTTTCAAAACCGGAAAGATGGGCTGCCTTTGTTTTACTGGTTATGATTGGTATGGTGATGGTGCTACCCAAATTTTTATGGCAGCAAAAGCCAGACCTACTCATACCACTCGCACTCGAACAGTTTGGAATTGATACCATGTATATGCGGGATGCATATGCAGCGGCTGATGTTTTTCCCAATAAGGAGCCCTTTGTATTTGACCCCAACACGGCTTCTGTTGCAACGCTCCAATCGTTAGGCTTTAGTTCCAAACTCGCTGCTACCCTAGATCATTACCGCGCCAAAGGAGGGGTTATTAGATCCGGTAAAGACCTCTACAAAATTTGGGGCATGCCAACCCTCTTGGCGGATCGTTTGGCCCCTTATGTTCGCGCGGCCGGCACTAATGGCAAAAACAGCCAGTCTAGGCCCTACAGTACTGCACTAGTGCCCAGATACGCAGCGGCCGCCCCTATAGATATTAATACTGCATCTGTAAGTGATTTTGAGGCCCTTAGCGGCATTGGCCCCGTTTTAGCAGCCCGAATTGTTGGATTTAGAGAAAAACAGGGTGGTTTTGTAAAAGTCCAAGACCTTTTACTAGTATATGGCGTAAAAGATACCCTGCTAAGGGCCCTTGGTCCTTATTTGCGCATAAATGAGGAGCGGGTACCAAAGGCCAATTTAAACCAAGCCTCGGCAATGCAACTGGTACAAAAAGCTGGTTTACAGCCAGTTGTGGCGCAGGCACTGGTGCGGTGGCGGCAACAAAATGGAGCTTTTGCAAAATTTGATGAGCTGGAAAATTTTGAGGGTTTAAGCGCGGCCATACTGGCCGCGCTTAAACGACTATTTTTTATAGAGTAGCAAGTTGTTTTTTGGCTGGCGCACCCACCTAAAAAAAATCAAAAAAACTTGTTAATTTCTAAAAATTGTGTAGTATTGACATTCAAAATGAGGCCTAAACGCCCCGTTTTTTGTAAAACGTCTCTTTTCGATTGCTTGCTTATATTAAGGTCTCACCAAAAGTGAGACCTTTTTTTTAGCTTAAAATTATGTAAAACACTTACGAATGATTGTTCGTATTTGCTATATCCAAAATTTATTTAGTCTTCTTTTTTGAGTTGAGGCTCTCTTAAGTTAACTGGCCTAATATATTTTTTACGCATACGCATATTAAGCAGTTCAACTGTAAATGAAAATGCCATTGCAAAGTATACGTAGTTTTTCAAATGCATTTCGTGAGCATTTTTTGGATCCCAACCTTCAACAATTAATACAAGTCCAATCATCACTAAAAATGAAAGGGCCAACATTTTTAAGGTAGGGTGTTTATGAATAAAACTTGAAATATGCGTGCTAAATAAAAACATAACAATCATCGCAATCACAACAGCAGCAATCATAATTTCGATATGCTTTGCTGTACCGCCAGCTGTGATGATACTGTCAAAACTAAATACCATATCAATTAAAATGATCTGAAAAATAGCTGTAGAAAATCCAAGTGGCTTAGATGCGATACCTGCTTCATGTTCTGCTTCGCCTTCTAATTTCTGATGAATTTCTTTGACTGTTTTATAGAGTAAGAATAAACCTCCAGCGAGCATTACAATACTCGCGATATCTAAATCGTTGCCAAACAAACGAAGCACGGTAATGCCTTTTTGAGCAAGTAACCAGCTTAGGCCAAATAGCAGTGCACAACGTGTAACAATGCCCATCGCCATCCAAATAAGTCGCGCTTTTTTTTGTTTTTCTTTTGGTAAGCGGTTCATGATAATGCTCACAAAAATGACATTATCAATGCCTAGCACAATTTCTAAAACAACCAGCACTAAAAAACTAATCAAACTCTCAGAGGTAAATAAAAATTCCATTTTTATAGCTTATAATTTTGAGCAAATATTTTTTACAATAGCCGGTCCTTCATACACAAATCCGGTCCAAACCTGAACCAGTGTTGCGCCAGCATTTAATTTATTACTAGCATCTTCTGCGGTAAATATACCGCCGCTAGCAATGATTGGAATTTGTCCATTCAAACCTTTTGCAAGGTAACGTACAACATCGGTGGATCTATTGGTTAAAGGTTTGCCAGATAGGCCACCCATACCAATGGCTTCTATTTTTTCTTCGTTGGTATATAAGCCACGTCTATCAATGGTGGTGTTGGTTGCAACAAGGCCGTCTAATTGTAATTCGGTGCTGAGTGCAATAATATCATCGAGTTGCGCATCCGTTAAATCGGGCGCAATTTTTAATAGGAGGGGCTTAGGCGAATTTTTTGTAGCATTTATTTTTTGCAAATTAGACAGTATCGTATGCAGTGCATCTTTGTCTTGAAGTGCACGAAGTCCTGGGGTATTGGGTGAACTTACATTCACCACAAAATAATCCACCACATCAAATAATTTTTCAAAACAAATCTGGTAATCTCTCCAAGCGTCTTCGTTAGCTGTGATTTTGTTTTTTCCAATATTACCACCCACAATAAGGGTGCTATTGGGATTTTGTGAACGCCATGCTGCTAAGCGGTTTGCAATAGCATCCGCGCCGTCATTGTTAAAGCCCATTCTGTTAATGAGGGCTCTATCTTTTGGGAGTCTAAATAAACGTGGCTTAGGGTTGCCATCTTGGGCAAGTGGGGTTACCGTGCCTATTTCTACAGCGCCAAAACCAAGCACTTCTAATTCGTGAAGGTAAAGGGCGTTTTTATCAAATCCAGCGCCTAATCCAACGGGGTTTGTAAACGATAGGCCAAATACCTTTTTGGCGAGCGCTGGATTTGTAACACGATAGGTTTGCTGCAACCATTTTTTAGTCCAAGAAATAGTACAAAACCGCTTCATCCAATTCATAGAAAAATAATGGACGGCTTCGGGAGGGAAGTAAAATAGAATGGTTCTTAATAGGCGGTACATCATAGCCCGGCAAAGATAGGTTTGTAGGCGCAAAGAAGAATTTAGTTGCATAAACAACTTTTTATAAAAAATCACTACATTTGAGGGGTAAATACTTAGCCATGCAAGAAGCTTACATTGTAGCCGGATTTAGAACAGCCGTAACAAAAAGTAAAAGAGGCGGTTTTCGTTTTTTTAGACCCGATGATTTAGCGGTTCAACTCATTCAGGGGTTGATGGCAACGGTGCCTGCACTTCCAGCAGCACGTGTGGATGACGTTATTGTAGGAAACGCAGTGCCAGAAGCAGAGCAGGGCTTACAGTTTGGTCGTATGATTTCTGCGCGCGCACTAGGCGTTGATGTGGCAGGTATTACCATTAATAGATACTGTGCGAGTGGTCTAGAAAGTATTGCCATGGCTACTGCAAAAATCAGATCCGGTATGGCTGATTGTA
>CANEWV010000193.1 GCA_947442905.1 Chitinophagaceae bacterium
CGTTGCAAGCGCTTCTGCAGTTTCCTGTACACTTGTAACATCAGCAACATTATTTATATCAAACGCTTCAATTTTTGAAAAATATGCAGGCGCTTTATATTCTCTGGTGTACTGCGGAGCACCACCACCCAACACGAGTTCATGTGCAGGTAACGAAGCTTCATGCACGCCATTCATGTAAAAATTTAACATGCCATCGCCAGTAACTTCTCCAATATTACTTGCAGATAAATCCCACTTCTCAAATATTTCTAAAACCGATGCTTCTTTTCCTTTTTCAACTACAATTAACATGCGCTCTTGGCTCTCACTTAAAAGTAGTTCCCAAGCTTTCATATTTTTTTGACGTGTAGGTACTTTTTCTAAATCGATGCGCATACCCACGCCGCCTTTTGCACTCATCTCTGCAGTCGAACAAATAATACCTGCAGCACCCATGTCTTGCATACCAACAATAGCGCCGGTATGAATGAGTTCTAAGCAAGCTTCTAATAATTTTTTCTCTTGGAATGGATCACCTACTTGTACTGCTGGTAATTCTTCTACGCTATCGGCTGTAATATCTGCAGATGCAAAACTTGCACCACCAATACCATCTTTACCCGTTGCACTGCCTACAAAAAATACTGGATTACCAATACCTTCGGCAGTTGCAGAAATCATATCGCCTGCTTTCATGATACCAACACTCATGGCATTTACAAGCGGGTTGGTATGGTAGCAATCTTCAAAATAAACTTCACCACCCACAGTTGGTACACCAAAACAGTTGCCGTAATGTCCAATGCCATGCACGACACCTTTTAACAAGCGCTGTGTTTTGGTATCATTTAAATTTCCAAAACGCAAACTATTGAGTGATGCAATAGGACGCGCACCCATGGTAAAAATATCACGCTGAATACCACCTACACCAGTAGCAGCTCCCTGAAAAGGTTCAAGTGCACTTGGGTGGTTATGACTTTCAATTTTAAATACCACGCCAAATCCACCGCCCATATCCATGAGACCAGCATTTTCTTCACCAGCGGCTACTAGCATTCTTCCTCCATCACGTGGCAATGTTTTTAGCCACTTAATCGAGTTTTTATAACTACAATGCTCACTCCACATAGCACTAAAAGAACATAGCTCTGTAAAGTTGGGCGTTCTACCTAATTTTTGCTTGATGAGTTCAAATTCTTCGGCAGTAAGGCGAAGTTTTTGGGCGGTTTCTACTGTGATTTCCATGATGCTGCGAAGGTAAGATAGCATCCTGTAATTGTATAGCCGAATTACCAACATTAAGACCCCCAAAATGTGTAATTCAATCCATTTAATTTATATATTATATATTTTAATTATGTTAATATTTTAAGACAATTTGTAAATATCTATTGATAAATAATTACAAATCTTATCTACCATGTCTTATTTTTGCCAAATAATCGAAGAAATAAGCACTTTGATTAATATACATAATTTTTTTAATACAAAAGCATACCCATGTCAGCATCGAAATTAGAGTACATTTGGTTAGATGGCTACAAGCCTACACAGTCTTTAAGAAGTAAGACTAAAATTGAAAAAAACTTTAGTGGTAAACTAGAAGATTGTGATATGTGGAGCTTTGATGGCTCTTCTACCGAGCAAGCACTTGGCGGTTCATCAGATTGTCTTTTAAAGCCTGTATTTATTTGTAAAGACCCAGGACGTAAAGACGCATACTTAGTAATGTGTGAAGTATTAAATGCAGATGGCACAGCGCACGTATCAAACGGCCGTGCTACCATCGAAGATGATGATAATGACTTTTGGTTTGGATTCGAACAAGAATATTTCTTGTGGAACCCAAATACCAATAAGCCTTTAGGTTTCCCAGAAGGTGGTTACCCTGGCCCTCAAGGACCTTACTACTGCTCGGTGGGTGCTAACAATGCATTTGGCAGAAATATTGTTGAAGAGCATTTAGACATTTGCTTAGAAGCAGGTTTAAACGTTGAAGGTATCAATGCAGAAGTTGCTGCTGGACAGTGGGAATTTCAAATTTTTGCAAAGGGCGCTAAAGAAGCTGGCGACCAAATTTGGGTGGCTCGTTATTTATTAGAAAGAATTGGTGAATCATATGGCGTATCTATTAACTGGCATTGTAAACCACTTGGTACACTAGATTGGAACGGTTCTGGTATGCATGCAAACTTCTCTAACACAACATTAAGAACATGTGGTAAGCGTGAAGTGTATGAAACCATCTGCGAATCATTCCGTCCATTTGTTAAAGAACATATCGATGTATATGGCGCAGAAAATCATTTACGTTTAACCGGTAAGCACGAAACCGCTTCGATCCACGATTTCTCTTTTGGTGTATCAGATAGAGGTGCATCCATTCGTATCCCTATTGGTGCGGTAGAAAAAGGTTGGAAAGGCTGGTTAGAAGACCGTCGTCCAAACTCGGCAGCAGATCCATACAAGGTTGCTGCTCGAATTATCAAAACGGTAAAAACAGCAAAAATTTAGATATAAAAGGTTAGGTAAGCAATCGGAGTCCCTCAAATGAAAATTTGGGGGATTTTTTGTTGATTAGTATGCTACAATTCCATTAAAAGAGCCGGTACCTTTATGTTTTAATTCATATTAAAACAATTTATATGTCATTACGTTTTGACGCGATTCGTGATTTGAAAAACAATCAAACCACTGTTGCAGCGAGTGCGAAAATTACCGGCATTTTTAATTCTAGCGTTTTTACTTTAAAAACAGCAAGAGAGTACCTCACCGACGAGTCTTATAAAAGTTTAATGACGAGTATTAAAGGTGGTAAAAAAATTGACCGCTCGATGGCCAATCAAATTGCCATTGGTATTAAAGCATGGGCCGAAAGTAAAGGCGTAACACACTATACGCACTGGTTCCAACCACTTACTGGAACCACCGCAGAAAAACACGATTCATTTTTTACTTTAAAAGGGGATGGCACCGCTATCGAAGAATTTGATGGTGCTGCACTGATTCAACAAGAACCCGATGCATCTTCATTTCCAAGTGGCGGACTACGCGCAACTTTTGAAGCAAGAGGTTACACAGCATGGGACCCTTCTTCACCTGCATTTATTATTGAAATTGGACAAGGTAAAACACTTTGTATTCCTACCTTATTTGTGGCCTATACAGGTGAGTCTTTAGATTATAAAGCACCGCTATTAAAAGCAGTAGAAGCCATCAATAAAGCAGCTATCGACGTATGTCATTACTTCGATAAAAATGTAACCAAAGTAACACCTACACTTGGATGGGAACAGGAGTATTTTGTAATTGACGAAGCCATTGCCAATGCAAGACCGGATTTAGTACAATGTGGAAGAACCGTATACGGCGCCTCTCCTGCTAAAGGACAACAATTAGAAGATCATTATTTTGGATCGATACCAGAGCGCGTATATGCGTTTATGAGAGACTTTGAACAAGAGTCATATAAACTGGGTATTCCACTTCGTACGCGTCACAATGAGGTAGCACCAGCACAATTTGAGTGCGCGCCAATATTTGAAGAAGTAAATATTGCGGTTGACCACAACACACTTTTAATGGACATCATGAGTCGTGTTGCAAAGCGTCACAAACTAGTGGTACTGTTTCACGAGAAACCTTTTGCAGGTATTAACGGAAGTGGCAAACACAACAACTGGAGTTTAGCAACAGATACAGGTGTTAACTTATTAGCGCCAGGTAAAACGCCAAAAACAAACCTCATGTTTTTGACCTTCTTTGTAAACACCATTAAAGCCGTTCACGATTACGCAGATATCTTACGCGCTGCTATCGCATCTGCACCAAACGATCACAGACTAGGCGCCAACGAAGCACCACCTGCTATCATTTCTGTATTTGTGGGACAGTATTTAGCGAAAGTATTAGACGACATCGAAACCCGCGTGGGCAATAAGTTTGACGAACAGGACGAAGCTATTTTAAAACTCGATTTACATAGAAGTATTCCTGAATTATTATTAGATAACACAGATCGTAACCGCACTTCTCCTTTTGCATTTACAGGAAATAAATTTGAATTTAGAGCCGTAGGTTCTTCTGCAAACTGTGCTATTTCTATGACGGTATTAAATACCATCATGGCTGATACCCTAAAACAGTTTAAAGCAGACGTTGATGGTCTTGTAGAAAAAGGCGACAAAAAAGAAATCGCTATCATGCAAGTGATTCAAAAATACATTGTAGAAAGTAAAGCTGTTTTATTTGAAGGTGATGGCTATAGCGATCAGTGGCACGCGGAGGCAGAACGCAGAGGACTTCCTAATTTAAAAACAACACCTGTTGCGCTTGATGCGATGGTTACTAAAAAAGCAAAAGATTTATTTGAACGTAACCATGTGTATACCCACACCGAGCTAGAAGCAAGACATGAAATTGAACTTGAAAAATATATTAAAAAGGTACAAATAGAAGCGCGCATTATGGGTGATCTAGCCATCAACCATATTTTACCTGCAGCAATTTCTTATCAAAATAAATTGTCTACTAATATTAGTGGATTAAAAGCTGCTGGTTTAGGCGCTGATTCACATGCTAGCCAAACCGATTTATTACAACAGGTAA
>CANEWV010000194.1 GCA_947442905.1 Chitinophagaceae bacterium
ACCCTTAACACAACGTGCTTTATTTTCTTTCTTTTCCAAGTATATGTAATGTGCACTTTTTGATCTTTTGTTTGAATGAGGTAAGGATAAGAAAATTCGGCACCTGTTTCATTTTCCAATACTAGTAAGGGCTCCCAATTTTTTCCATCCTTTGAGATAGCCACATTAAGAGGCGATCTACTTGGTGCACTGCAATGATTGTATACTAATAAATGTCTGCCGTCTTGTAATGTAATAGCATCAATACTTGAATTATTATTGATTAAGCTGGTTTGCTGTAAGGGCGCCCATGTTTTACCATTATCATAACTCCAGGTTTCATTAACCGTTGCGTTTTGACTTCGCGTGAGCGCTTGTAAAACCCCCTTACTATGGTTTAAAACCGCGGGCTGAATACCCGTAATTGGACTCGCGTCATTTAGGTCTGGCCCCTTCGTCCAAGACCTGCCATTATTTGTCGTGTATTCGAAATGAACTTTCCATCCATTTTTTTCTGTGCTTGAAGGACATATGAGTGTGTCACCGACAACGTAGGGCTGGTTTCTGATAGGCCCTAATATGCCATCTGGCAGCCTTTCTGCTGCGCTCCAAGTAGCACCATAATTGGTTGATCTTTTTATCCAACCGGTCCAGCCTTGTACATAAGGCCCTATTTTATAAAATAATAAGAGCTCATTGTTGGGTGCTAAAAATAAAACGGGATTGTAACAGGCGTATCTGGTTGAATCATTTATAAAACCATCTGCAATAATGAATGGCGCAGACCATTTATTATTAACCAGCCAGCTTGCATATATATTTACTTCTTTATCGCCTTCAAATTTACCGCCAAACCAAGCTGCCAAAATTCCTTTGGGTGTTTCAACAATGGTAGACGCATGTGATGATGCAAAAGAAGCCGTATCATAAATGAATTGACTGGATTCAACCACTTGGCTATTCCCAAAATATGAAATAGCCATAAAGATGAAACAAAGTATTTTTTTTAGCATAGCACAAATTAAAAGAGTCGCTATTTTCCAATGCAAAATTTAGAAAAAATATAATCGAGTTGATCGTTATTGGTGATTTCACCAGTTATAAGTCCTAAATAATGTAAGCACTGTCTTATATCGAGCGCTAATAAATCTCCGGTAATTTTTTGATGCAAGCCTGCATTTACATCTTCTAAAGCTTCACTTAATTTAACAAGGGCTTCGTGGTGTCTAGCATTGGTAACCACCGTAGATTCGGTTTGCAAATCACCACCAACCGCTTTTGTTACAAGCGCATGTTTAAGTGTATCAATAGCTGTTTTATTTTTAGCTGCAATGCATACAATACTTTCCATCGTTGCAAGCTTATCAAGTGCAGCTGCATCTATGCTATCAATTTTATTGGCAACAAGTACATGCTTAATACCTGAAGCAGTAAGCTCGTTCGCTACAACTTGGATATCTTGTAAGCTGGTTGTTTGTGCATCAAATAGATACACCACTAAATCGGCGGCATTCATTTTTTCGAGACTTTTAGCAACGCCTAACTGTTCAATTACATCATCCGTTTGGGTGCGTATGCCTGCTGTATCAATAAGTCTAAAAAGTACGCCATCAATATTAATCACTTCTTCGATGGTGTCACGTGTGGTGCCCGCTATATCACTAACAATGGCTCTGTTTTCATTTAAGAGTGCATTGAGTAATGTAGATTTTCCTGCATTGGGTTTTCCAATAATAGCTACTTGTACGCCGTTTTTAATCACATTGCCAAGTGCAAATGAATCTACCAGTTGCTTTGTGGCCCCTTGCAAATTAGATACCAAATTATGCAGTGCAGAACGGTCGGCAAATGCTACATCTTCTTCCGAAAAATCAAGTTCCAATTCTATGAGTGCCGAAAATGTAATAAGCTGTTCGCGAAGTGCTGCTAAGTCGGTAGAGAATCCACCGCGCATGGTATGAATAGCTGCACGCTTACTTGCTTCCGAATTACTGGCAATTAAATCTGCTACAGACTCTGCCTGCGCTAAATCTAATTTGCCATTTAAAAACGCGCGCTGCGTAAATTCTCCAGCTTTAGCAAGCCTTGCCCCGCGCGCGGTAATGGCCGCTATAATTTGAGATTGTATATATCCAGAACCGTGGCAACTAATTTCAATAACGTCTTCGCCAGTGTATGATTTTGGGCCTTTAAATAAAGAGAGTACTACTTCGTCGAGTACTTTGCTTTGATCTTTTAACATGCCAACTACAATCGTATGCGAAGCTTGTTCTAATAAATTTTTTGAAGGAAATAAATCATTGAGGATAGAAAAAGTTTGCGCACCGCTTACTCTAATAACGCCAATTGCACCCATACCAGGTGGTGTAGCAAGTGCTACTACCGTGTCGTTCCAATCCATTACATGACTTGCCACTTGCTTAAAATTTTATCAAAAGTACACGAAATGGAATGAAAACAAAAAGCCACCGAAATTCGGTGGCTTTTTATAGATACAAGTGTATCAAATTATTCTTCAGAAACCATGAATGTAATAGATTGTCTGTGACGATAAATTACGTTTCTACCGTTTTGAACGGCTGGTTTCCATGATGGTCCTTTTTTAATTACACGAACCGCTTCTTCTTTGGTTCCGTAACCAGGATCGTTTTCTGCTTGTACTTCAGAGATACCGCCGTTTTTGTCAACGATAAATGATACAATAACAGTGTATTTTCCTGGAGGTGCTCCATTGTCTACTGGTAAGTCACGATTAAGGTTACGCTCAAGGTATTTAGCCCAAGCAGGAAGTCCACCAGGGAATTCTGCAGGGATTTGTACCACGGTAAATACCTTATCGTAATCTTCTTCTTTTGGCGCTTCTACCGTTCCAGTACCTTTTTCTACTGGAGGCGCAACGATACCGTCATCCTTAGCACCTTCTTGGTTAATCGTACCAATTTTAGTGTCTTCCAATTTTTCAACCTCTTTGATTTCATCTTCAGGCTTTACTTCTTCATCCTTCACAATTTTTGGAGGGGTGAATTTTGCCATTTCGATTTTTGGAGGTTCTTGTTTTGGTGGTGGCGGCGGCGGCGGTGGTTCAGGCTTTTTCTCTTCTTTTACATTTTCCAAATTAACGTCTTCAACAATAATTTGAGATTTGCTTTTAGAAGAAGAATTAGCAACAATAGAACCAACGAACAAAAGAAGGCAAATGGCAAAAGTACCACCAAGGGCAATTTTGACACGCTTTTCGTAGGTGCGTCTTAAATCATAAGCACCGTACGCTTTATTTTTACCCTCAAATAAAATATCGAGGATATCCGCTGTTAATATTTTGTTTACGTCCATGATCGGTTCTTCTTTAAATAATTAGTTTGCTGGTGCAGCGTTTGCAACAGATATTTTAACGAGCTCTTCTTCTTGCGCTGTGATATCAACTAATGCATAACGCTTTAATACGTTGATGGTCATTTCGTCTAAGATATCAACTACGTTTTTATACGTGCTTTCAGAAGATGCTTTTAACACCACTACCAAATCTTTTTCAGGAGTACGGCTTTTTTTATCAAGCAACACTTCACGAATTCCAGAAAAGTTAGAAGATTTAAAGTTAGAAGCCGTGTTATCAAGTTGACCTTCGTAGTAAAAAACAGTATTGTCTTTTCCTAATAAAAGTGTGATAACACCTGATTCTTTCGCTTTATTTTGTTCTTCTGGCTTATCTGCATCCTTTGGCAACATGAGTTTCAGCGCAGTTGGCTGGCTCATGGTTGTGGTGAAAATAAAAAATGTAATGAGTAGAAAACCCAAGTCAACCATGGGTGTTAGGTCTACACGGGTAGATAGCTTCTTCCCTTTTTTGACCCCGGGGCCCTTTTTATGACCCCCGCCACTCGATGTATCCATTTCTGCCATGATAGTAGCATTTAATTTTCGTGAATGATATATTGTCTATTCTTCTCTCTTCTCACCCGCCATAGTAAGTTTCCATAATTCAGAACCGGTTGGAACACTTTCTGGATTGGTTACCATTTGGAACTTCTGTTCGTCGTTCTTTTTGAAAGCATCGATCACAGCTTTAAATGCAGGGAACTTTGAAGCATTGTCGCCTTTTACTAAAAGATTCATTTTTTTACCTAAATATGCATCTTTAATAACACGTACCCAAGTATTTAATTGATTGTCTGCAGAATCTTTTACTGGAATACCTGGTAACAGGTCTCCTTTGCGTTTTTCTTCAGGGATTTGAAGGAATGAAGCAAGGCCGCTAAATGGTGCGCCATAAAATCCAGCTTTTTTAAACGCATTTACGTCTACGCCTAGGTTCATGGTGGTATTAAGTGTATTAGCCACTACTTCTTTAATTTGTTCATTATCCATCGTAAGAAAAACTTTTCCGTCTTTGTCGATTGTTATCAAAACAACGTCTTTATCTGGTGCCACTTTTGCTGCTACCGAACTTGGTGTGGTAACTGCGATGGCTTCGGCAGGTTTAAACTTTGTTGTTAAGATAAAAAACGACAATAGAAGGAACGCCACATCACACATAGCCGTCATGTCTATGTTGGTGCTCTTACGTGGTAATTTGGCTCTTCC
>CANEWV010000195.1 GCA_947442905.1 Chitinophagaceae bacterium
CCTGATCGTAAGATCTTGGAAACCAAAATGGAATGGTATCTTCTAGTAATTGATGCTTATAAAATGTAGCGAGTGCTTCAAGTTGATCTTGAGTATACATCATACAATATAAATTTAAGCCGAAGCTTGTTTAGGTTTTAAAAATGCCAACTGTACTGCAATAACAGCCGCTACAATAATTGCAAGGGCAGCAAAGTCTCTATTTAAATGACCTGCATCGGTAGACTTTCCTAAATAATCTGTAATAACAGCGCCAGCAAAAATGCCGGCCGTATTTAAAAAGCCGTACGCCGTTGCCCTACTATTAGCTGGTACAAATTGACATAAAATAGGCATATTGTTGGTATCAAACATGCCAAACCCAAAGCCAAACATGGATGCTGCCACAAAAACAACTGCAATTGAATTGCTATATCCAAGTAGTATTAGCGCTGGTATCATTAGCGACAATCCAATCGCGCCAATGTATATCCGTGCCCTTATATTTTGTTGCACCCACTTATCAGAAAAATAACCACCCACGATTACTCCAAACAAAGACGACAATGAAATAGAAATGGTTGTTAACGGACCCGCCAGAGACATGTCTATATGCAATTTATCGGCAATTAAAGTGGGCGCCCAATTTTTAATAGCCCATCCCGGAAAACTTGGAACGGCAAAGTATACAATGATAATCCAAAATGAAAAAGATGTAAGTAAACCTGAAACGCTTTTTAAAACTGATTGGTAACCTTTTTGCGCTTTATCTACTATTTCTCTTTTTATATTATCCTGTAAAAAAATAACCAACACGAGTGCATATAGCATACCAAAGCCACCAAAAAACATAAATGTGTATTGCCACGAAAATAATTTAGCTACTGTTGCGCCAAAGCCGCCAAGTGCCTGACCCATGTATATACCAGACATATGAAGCCCAACAGCCAAGGATCTGGTTTTATCAGAATGGTAATCAGCAATAAGTGATAAGCCAGCAGGAATATACAATGCTTCACTCAAACCCATAAGGGCTCTTAACCAATAGAGCTCATTAAATGTTGATGCAAAGCCCATGGCAAAAGTTACGAGCGACCACACAAATAAACTACCAATAATGAGTCCTTTTCTATTGATACGGTCTGCAATCATTCCAGAAAACGAACTCATAGATCCGTATACCCATAAAAACACTGCCATTAAGTACCCATAGTTGGTAGCCTGCTGAAGCTCTGTAATATCGAGTTGCATAGATGGCCGCATGGTTGCAATCATTTGGCGGTCCATATAATTTAAAAGTGCCACCACCCACAATAAAGCCACAACAATCCAAGGATATTTTTTTGATTCAGTCATTCTTATTTTTTTATAGCACCAACCCAAATTTTAGGCGTTCTAATTCCAGGTTTTATTTCACCAGCAGGTAAATATATTTTACTATTGTTGATAAATGCATGTGTTGTAACAGGAGCCGTAAAACTAAGTTGGGCATATGGACCCCAGGTATTTGACACACGATTATATTTGAGAACGTCTTTACTAAATCCTGGATGTGTTTTTTGCAAATTATTTTTGATAATAGCTAGTTCCTTTTTTATAGATGTATCTGTAGTGGCAGCAATTTTTGCAGCCAACAGCTCTACTTCATGAAAAACAACTGATTTATCACCTCCAATAAATAAAATACTACTATCATTTGTTGTAATGGCAGTTGCAGCTGAAACCGCCTCTGGTAATTTTGCTTTTTCATACCAGGTATTGTTTTCAATATCCCATGCAAATACATGATTGTATATATTACTAATCCCATCAGGGCCTTTACAGCGGCCACCCATTATATACACTTGTCCATTTAGCAAAGAAGCAGCAGCAAAACTTGTAGGCTGCGGCATGTCAGAAACATGTTTCCACCCTGCTGTTATTTTATCAAAATAAAGTGCCCATACCTTATCAGAAACACCTTTACTATTAGCGCCACCAAAAACATATAGGGCAGCATTTGTAGCAACTGCTACCGCATTTGTAAGCGCTTCGGGCAAACTAGGCCATGTAATTACTTCAAAGCTAGTTGCTCCTTTACTTTTTTGAATGCAATAAACCTGACTAACTGGCCCATTTTCATTTTCACCACCTGCATACATAATTTTATCCGGTGTTTGAGCAATCGCAGCATAAGCAATACTTGAAGGAAGCTTGAACGATGCTGTATGAATGATGGTGTCGTTTTTTATCCCATACACAAATACATCATTATAGTATTGTTTTATTCCACCTTCCCATGGTAGGCCAGCAGGAAAATTATTGCCACCTCCAATTAATAATTGCCCCCCAATAATACCAGTTATAATTCCAGACAATCCAATATTTGATTGCTCCTTATTTATTTTTGGCAACACCCCTACCTCATGCCATACAATGGGCTGCCGGTATTTTTGTTGAGCAATACTTGCATAAAAAAAGCAAACACCAATTGCTAGCAATAAATATTTATGAAAATTTTGCACGTTTGTTACTTTGGAATTTTTGAAGCATAGGAACTAAATCCTAGAGCATCCACATCAGCACTAAAGAGTTCAAATTGCGCATCCGTCATATTTGAAATTGGCAGTCTAAATTCGCCACAATCCAATCCGATTTTTTTCATGTAAGCTTTACCCGTTGCAATTCCACCATATTTACCTAAAAGCCTAATCATATCAATCGATTGCTGTTGAAGCGCACGCGCAGCTTCCAAATTATTGTTATTATACGCGTCTATTAAAGCCATATATAATGGAGCTGCATAATTATAAGTACTACCCACAGCTCCTTTAGCGCCAAGTACTAACGCAGATAATATATTTTCATCTCTACCCCAAAGCATATCGTACTTACCATTTGCAAAACGCATACAAGACAAATAATCCATAAAATCTTCGTGGGTATATTTAATGCCCGCAAAATTCTCTAGTTTACCATGCACAGCTTGCAACAATTCATACATGGTAATATGTACACCTGTCAAAACCGGAATATGATAATAGTAAAATGCTAAATCAGGAATGGCTTCTCCAATTTCGATACAAGCTTTAGCGAGCATATTGGCATTTGCTGGCTTAAAATAAAATGGCGTTGTAAATGCAACAGCCCTTAGTCCAATTGTTTTTGCATAAAGGGCTAAATCTTTGCAATCGGCAATACAAGTGCCGCCTAAAAATGGAATCACCGTAAAATTTGGATTATCCCCAACCGCAGTGGCCCAAGCCTTCATCACCAACTTTTTTTCTTCGAGTGTCAATGAAACGCCTTCTCCTGTTGAGCCACAAATAAATGCACCAGTTACTTTATTACTTTGCAGCATTTGGTAGTAAGCGGGAATTAGTTCAAGATGTAAAGATCCATCTTTATGAAATGGTGTAAACGGAGCAGCAATTAATCCTTCTAAATGTTTCATGTATCTATTTTTGTTTCCAATGGTCAACTAATAATTTCATAAAATACCCACCTACTACACTACGCGCTTGCATGCCTACTTGTTTGCCAGTAAGGGTTTCATGCCAGTCGCTGATAGGAACCCTAGATGATGTTTCGGTTGCATATAAATAAATAGGGTGCATAAGAGTAGTAAAATCTTTTTGATTAGCAGCCATGCTAGCTGTCCAAATTACCCAATCACTTTTAGTATATGTTTTTCTACTATCTAGTGGAAGTCCATATTTATTTTGAATGGTTAAATAATAAGCAATCTCTTTTTTATACACTTCTTCCGAAAACAATTGTAGATCCAATAATTTATCCCACACTAAATTGTATTTCTGACTCCAGGTATTGCCTTTGTCAAAAGTTAAAGCATAGTGATCACCCACTGATGCCAGGCTTAACCATTTATTTGCATAGTCTTTCGCAATCGCGCTATACTTTTCTGCTACAGCAGGCATGCCCATTTTTTTTGCCATTTGAGCATAGGCACCAATACCTACAATGGCTTTTATCGAGAGGTTTGCATTACGAGATAAGTGACCAGCAAAATCGTCGGTACAAAGTTGATTGACAGGATCAAGACCATCGTTTACTAAAAAATTAACCCATTCAGATAGTACTTTCCAATGTGGTTTTGCAAACAAAATATTATTTTCTGCTTTACATATTGCAGCCGTTAATAAAATCATATTACCTGCTTCTTCTACAGGCATATCGGCTGGATAGGTTTGTCCATTTGCAAGCGGATAGGTTCCTAAATCGTGCGCTGGAAATGGTTTTTTCCATTTACCCGTTTCGGAATATTCAATTAGTGGAGCAACCATCCCTTTTAATAAATCTGGATTGTATAATAAACTAAGCGGTGCTGATGGGTAGGTTACATCTACTGTCCAAATGGAACCGTTGCTATAGTTTTCTTTTTGAGGAAACAAAAGTTGATCCTGCGGACCTCTAATGGTATTGTGAGCCGCAAGCGATTGTCTATAAGCCGTAACGCATAAAGCTGCATATGCAGTACCGCCACTTTTTGTAGCACTGCCGTATAACTTTTTATCAAATACATCACATAAAGTAGCTACCCTTGTATAATCTGTGGCAGCAACACTTATAAGCTGC
>CANEWV010000196.1 GCA_947442905.1 Chitinophagaceae bacterium
ATTATCAAATTCTGCCATTAAACGTAGGTATTTGTCCTTTTTCTCCTCAAACTCATACTGAAGCTTGGTTATAGGGTCTTCATTTGCTACTGGCTCGTTTAAATGCTCGGTTCCGGGAATATTTTCGTCGGTATTGAGCTCATTTCCAATATTTTGCTCCATTTCATTAGGTATAGAATCTTCCATAAGGATTACTTGTTGTTTTGTTCCTTCAATATGGCAAAAATTTTGCCGTTGCAAAGAAAAGGGAAAAATTGGCAGATTAATCCGCCTTATCTTCGCGGACATGACAAAGTTGTTTCTAAAAAAGAAGATTGCGGCACGAATCGCGAATGGTCACCCTTGGGTTTTTGGTAATGAAGTCGACAAAATTGATGGCCCTATAGAGCCAGCTGCTACTGTAGACGTTCACTACGCCGATGGGAAATTTGCCGGAAGAGGGTACATTAACCCAAAATCTCAGATTCTAGTACGTTTGTTGACTAGAAAGCCAGAAACCATCGATGCTGCGTTTTTTCACCGCCGTATTGCAGAAGCATGGGCTTACCGTCAAAAAATAGGCTACACCGAAAATTGTCGACTTGTTTTTGGCGAAGCAGATCAAATGCCTGCCCTTATCATTGATAAGTTTAACGACTACTTTGTTTTACAAACTTTGTCATTAGGCATGGATCATTGGAAGCCTGCGATTGTTGAAGCACTTAATACCATCTTTTCTCCAAAAGGTATTTATGAAAGAAACGATGTGCCAGTAAGAGAATTGGAAGGCCTCACGCAATTAAAAGGTTTTTTATCGGAACCATTTGATACCAAAATTATGATCAATGAAAATGGACTTCGGTTTCATGTTGACATAGAAAATGGACAAAAAACAGGTTACTTTTTAGACCAACAAGACAACCGAAAAGCCATACAACATATTGTAAAAGGTGCCGATGTTTTAGGTGCATTTACGTACACTGGAACATTTGAAATTCATGCTGCTCATTATGGTGCAAAATCTGTGCTGGGTTTAGACATTTCTGAAAATGCAGTTGCCCAAGCCAATAAAAATGCAGCACTCAATGGACTTGATGCGATTTGCAAATTTGAAGCGATGAACGCATTTGATGTACTCAAACAATGGGGTAAAGATGGCAGACAATATGATGTTGTAATGCTTGACCCACCTGCATTTACAAAGAGTAGAGAAAGTATTCAAAAAGCGATTACGGGGTACAAAGAAATTAATTTGCGTGGTATGAAATTAATTAGAAACGGCGGTTTTTTAGTGACGTCAAGTTGTACCAATCTCGTACAACCGGAACTCTTTTTGCAAACCATCGAAATGGCTGCCAAAGATGCGCGCAAAAAAATTAGACAAGTTACGTTTCAAGCGCAAGCATCTGATCATCCCATTATTTGGGGCATGGATAATACCAATTATTTAAAATTCTTGATTGTTGAAGTGACGGATAAATAACAATGAAAAAATTACTTACTTACCTGAAATTTACCAGACTCAATAAGTCTACCTGTTTGGTCGCGGAGTTGAAAAAGATACAATCCACGCGTATAATTATCGTCTAAAATAAAGGCTACTTTATTACTAGATAAACGCTGTTCACTCATTTTTTTTCCATAAAAACTATAGATCGCGATTACACTTGTAGACGCTACCGATTTATCAAATTCAAAATTGATAACGGTGGTAGCAGGGTTGGGAAAAAAGCGGATCACTTTACTTGTAGTAGGTGCGCTAAAAAAAGAGTCATAAAAACCATTACCCCCAGGTGTAAAACTGGAGGTAATGATAAATAATATACCAATTATGATTAAGCTCTTTTTTTGCATGCTTTTGACCTAATAGTATAAAGATACAACAAACTAAACTAAGCTAGTTTAACAAGGGTTTCTTGGATAGCCGTAAAGTTTGGCAAATCACCAGGGGTAGGACAAACTTCGGCGTATTGTATAACACCTTCTTTATCAATTACAAAGGCGGCACGCTTGCTTACACCTTGCATTTCAAATGCAGGAAATACATCATATAAAACGCCAAATGCTTTTGCAGCATCTTTGTTAAAATCGCTCAATAAAGGGAAATTTAATTGCTGCTCTTCTTTAAACTTACCTAGGGCAAATAAAGAATCTACCGAAACACCAAATACAGTTGCACTGGTATTATTGTAAACTGCAATATTGTCTCTGATAGAACAAAGCTCTGTGGTGCAAACGCCAGTAAAAGCTAAAGGGAAAAACAATAAAACTACGTTTTTGCCTTTTTGATCTGCTAAATGAACCTGATTTTTATCGGTGTCAAATAAACTAAAATTAGGTGCTGTGGTGCCTGTGGTTAAACTCATATATTTTGTTTTTGATTGTAACAAGTGAAAATAAATATTGTTTATTTCTTTAAGGTTTTTAGTTTTTGTTTATTGGCATAAGTCTCTAACGAGTCTATTAGCTCTTTATATGCCACTGGATGGGCTTCGTAATAATGATAGCTATCAAAAAACTCTTTTTTTGTAAGCTTATGAATAGCAAATACCTGCTCATACAATGGAATATCATCTTTAATTCTTAACATAAGCGTATCGCCTGCTAATTTTCGTGCATACCATTCATCTGCTTTAAGCATATCAAACATGACTACCTTCATCGTATTAACTGGCAATACATTTTTGGGCGTTCCGCTGTTACATGAAACAAGGAGCACTAAAGCAAAAAGCAGTGAATATATTAAACGCTGGATCATTGAAGTGCTTCTTTGTATTTAGGCGCATTTGTAGGATCAAGCACTGTCAATAATTCGACGGCTTTTACGCGATCAGCTACTTTTGCCTTTTTAAAAATGCCTGATAATTCTGTGTATTTACTTTGTAAAAAAAACTGCTGAATCATACTATTTTGGTTGTCCTGCGCAAAGGTTTGCAGTTGAATAAGAGCGGCTAGTATTGAACTTTGTGCCAGCACTTCATTATCTATCAAATGATCCAATCCATTTCGGTAATAACCATAAAAAATATCGTGAATGACATTGTTACGGGCATTGGTTAGGTTTTCTGCGAGCCAAAAACGGTTGCGAAGTCCATCAAACATTTTCCAACCTTGTATTCCTTTTCCTTCTGGCGCATTGTTTACAATGTTTAGCGCTTTTCTAAAATACGCTTCGCCGCCTTTAAGTGCAAACGAATCATAATCTAACCCAATAATCATATAAGTGTAATATGCAAAAATAGCAGGTAAATTAGCAGTACCAGCTTCTGTGCCTTGCACCCTTGCTTCATTGAATTCGAGTGGTTGAAATTCTTGGTATTTAAATGTTACATCGGGATCTTGAAAATTAACCATACTAGCTTTGTAACTAGATCCAAATACCGGACGCGCAGCTTGTATACTTAATGTGGCCTTATATACATTGGTTTCAACGATAGACTCTATATTAACAATAAAACTACACTCAATTTTTTCTTGTGGCTTGTATACATCAGATGTCCACTTTCTATTGTTAAGTAAGTTCGTTAACTGCGTTTGTAATGTTGCAAATATTTTACGATCTACAGTTGTAGCTACCCTATTTGACAATACGGTTACCCTCGCCTGCAATTCCTGGGCTTTAGCACTCGAAAAAACGAGCACCAACAAAAAGATACATATTGTTTTTACAACCTTCATATCAGATCAAATAACGTACTCTAAAATAATAAAAAAAGACAGTAATTACACTGTCTTTTATATAAAATAGGTGGGTTTGAATTAACGGAATAAATCGTTCTCTTCATTTTTTCTATAATACACTTTGCCTTCCATAAATTCTTGCGTTGCTAAGATAGCTGGGTTAGGCATTTTCTCGTAAGCTCTAGAGATTTCGATTTGCTCTTTGTTTTCATGAATTTCTTCTAGGCTATCTGTGTGGCTAGCAAACTCTTCCAATTTACTGTGCAATTCTTCTCTGATAGATACATTGATTTGATTGGCTCTACGTGCCACAATTGCAATAGACTCGTATAAATTACCAGTTTTTGCTTTAATATCAATTAGGCTCTTCGTTTCAACAACGCTTGGCGTGTTGGCACTTAATTGTCTTCTTAGCTTACTCATTTTTTTGTATTGTTTAAATAATTTGAAGATGCTGTTTTGTATTTATTTACATCAGCCACATACTTACTTGTATTGTAGCGTTCTAAAAAATCGTCACATTCTACAATCACTTTTGCATAACGCTCTTGTTGCTTTTCTTCGTAACTCATTTCGGCGTATTTATAATAAGACACCACTACTTGGTACTTATATAAATCTGCTCTTTTTGAATCCGGAAAATTATCAGACACATTACCAAAAGCCACCGCTGCTGCTTTATAATAACCTAAGTTTAAATAAAGCTGTGCTGCTTTAAATTCTTTTTCTTCTAATTTCTCTCTGCACTGATCTATAATTTCTGTTGCATCCAAAACTCTTTTAGAACCTGGATGTCCATTAATAAACACCTGCATTAACTGCATGGTTTTATTGGTATTGGTTTGATCTAAATCTACTTTTGGTGATTCTTTAAAGAACGAATACGC
>CANEWV010000197.1 GCA_947442905.1 Chitinophagaceae bacterium
AAGCCAGGCGATTTAGCCGGCTTACTTACCAACTTAGGCCCTAACGACGTATTGTTTATTGATGAAATTCACCGCTTAAGCACTGTTGTAGAAGAGTATTTATATGCTGCGATGGAGGATTTTAGAATTGATATCATGATTGATTCTGGTCCTAATGCGCGCAGTGTTCAAATTAATTTAAATCCATTTACACTGGTGGGCGCGACCACTAGATCAGGATTATTAACGGCTCCATTATTATCTCGTTTTGGAATTAAATCCAGACTAGAATATTACCAGGCCGATACGCTCCAAAAAATCATTGAAAGAAGTGCTACTATTTTAAATACCAAAATAAATACCGACGCAGCATTTGAAATTGCGCGTAGAAGTAGAGGCACACCCCGTATTGCCAATGGATTACTTCGTAGGGTAAGAGATTTTGCACAGGTATTAAATGATGGCAAAATTGATTTAGGCATTACTCAGCATGGCCTCAAGGCACTCAATGTAGATGCGCACGGTTTAGACGAAATGGATAACCGCATTTTGCTTACTATTATTGATAAATTTAAGGGCGGCCCTGTAGGCTTAACAACCATTGCTACCGCAGTTGGTGAAGAAGCGGGCACACTTGAAGAAGTATATGAGCCTTTTTTAATTCAAGAAGGGTTTTTACAACGTACGCCTAGGGGTAGAGAAGTAACGGCCAAAGCGTATACACACCTTGGCCGTTTAGCAGGCTTATCAGCTAAGCCTAATTTATTTTCTGAGTAACTACTAAGGAGCTACCAGTCTAAATCCGTTACCATGAATATTAACGATTTCAATTTGTGTATCTTCTTTTAGGTACTTGCGTAATTTGGCAATGTACACATCCATACTTCTTCCGTTAAAATAAGTATCGCTGCCCCAAATTTTTTTGAGTGCTCTTTCTCTTGGAAGCAAATCATTTTTATGTTCTGCTAACATTTTAAGGAGTTCATTTTCTTTAGGTGATAAAACATGAACTGTAGCGCCAATTTTTAATTCACGAAGTCTTGGATTAAAATGATAGCCGCCCAAATCAAATTCAATATTATCGTTGATTTTATTTTCTTCTTCGCTACGCTTTAAAATCGCTTTAATTTTTAATAGCAATACTTCACTATCAAAAGGCTTGGTAATATAATCATCAGCACCAAGTTTATAACCCTGAATAATATCTTCTTTCATGGTTTTAGCACTTAAAAAGAATAATGGCATATCAGGATCTACATCTCTAATCGCTTCGGCAAGTGTAAATCCGTCCATATTGGGCATCATTACATCTAACAAACAAATGTCAAATTTTTCACGCTGAAAAGCGGCCAATCCCAAACGGCCATCACGCTCAAGTGTAACATCATAGTCTGTGAGTTCTAGATAGTTTTTTAAAACCATGCCTAGGTTGGTATCATCTTCACAAAGTAAAATCTTGTATTTTTTTGCTTCTTCCATGGGATACTATTTTATGTGAAATAAAGATAAATTAATAAGTGTTGATGCACTTGAACGTCCAATATTTTGTTAAAACAGCGCTAAACCAGATGTATCGTACCATCTTCGTTCAATATCAATCTGTTTTCCGATTCTAAAAACTGCATGACCTCCCAGATTTTCTCTTTGTTTTCTTTACCAAGCGCTTCAAAAATGGAAACTATAGGGGAAGGAGATGTAGATAATAATGCAAACAGCCGCTGTTCTATGCTGGTAAAAGTTTCTTTGTCTATTTTATTTTTTTTAAGCCCGAGGCAGTAATCACAAATACCACAAGTGTCTTTATCGGTGTCTCCAAAATAGTTGCCAATAAATACACTGCGGCAGCAGCCCGGATTTATGGCAAAACGAATAAGGGTATTCATCCTTGATGTAAAAGCTTCTTTTCTTTTGAAGTACTGGTCTTTGTCTATGTGTAAAAAAGCAGCAGGCGCACGGTTTACTAAAAAATGAATTTGTGGTGTTTCTTTTTGAGGCAAATATTCGATGATGCCCATGACCGCTAATTGTTGAAGTTGCTTTTGAACAGTTGGTATGTCTAGTTTACAAATGCCAGCCATTCTTTTTTCAAATACCGAAATCCGGTTATCAAAAATCCCTTGGTAACTTCTTAGAAGTGCTTTAATAAGTGGTTCAAATACGGGGTAAGCCTGTTCAAAATTTTCTAAACTTTCTTTTGAACAGGTAAAGCAAACCTGCGTAGGTAAAAATATATTTTCTGAAAATTGGATATGCCCTTCCTGCTCTAATACCTTCAGCGTTTGTGTTACGAGTGTAAGGTCCAAATTAAAATTGTTGCAAAATTCTAGTACATTAAAATCATAATAACCACCTTCGCCAACACCAACCGGTAATTGCAAATAATTGGCAATAGATTGATAAATATTTTTAATCGCATCAATAGCTGGAAACCTTGTCTCATGTAGCTTTTGGGCCTTACTAATATCCGCACTTGTGGCTAGTAAAACTGCGTAGGCTTTTTTGCCATCACGCCCAGCTCTTCCTGCTTCTTGGTAATAATTTTCGAGGCAGTCGGGCATGTCGTAATGAATAACCGTTCTAACATCATCTTTATCGATGCCCATACCAAATGCGGATGTACACACCATGATGCGTGTTTCACCAACCATCCATTTCTTTTGTTTTACCTGACGCTCTTCTGCATTAAGTCCTGCATGATAATAATCGGCACTCACTTTTTGAAGCTGTAACAGTTCGGCAATATCTTTTGTTTGCTTTCTGGTGTTGCAATAAATGATACCACCCCCTTTAACATTATTAATAATGTTAATTGTCTTATTAATTTTATTCTCTACTTCAAAATAACTATAGGAAAGAGCGGGGCGTTTATAAGGCTGCCTAAAAATTGTATAATTCTTAAAAGCTAATTTTTCTATGATATCCGTTTCAACAACTTTAGTTGCTGAAGCAGTTAATGCGATAACGGGCACAGCCGTTAGTTCGGTTCTTAAGGCTGCAATACGTAAATAGGGAGGTCTAAAATCGTAACCCCACTGCGCAATACAATGCGCTTCATCTACTGCAATGAGTGAGATGTCTAGTGCGGGTAAATATTCTTTAAATAAATGAGATTCGATGCGTTCTGGAGAGAGGTATAGAAATTTATAAGCACCGCTAGTGCACGCTTGAAGTGTTTCTTTTACAGCTCCAAAAGGCATACCGCTATGGATGACAGCAGCCTCAATGCCTTTTGCTTGTAAGTGACTCACCTGATCTTGCATGAGCGCAATGAGCGGACTAATCACTAGACACATGCCATCTTGCATGAGTGCTGGTACCTGAAAACAAATAGATTTGCCACCCCCTGTTGGGAGTAATGCCAACACGTCTTTTTGTGCAACTACCGCATCAATAATATCCGCTTGTAATGGCCTAAACTGCTCATGACCCCAATATTTTTTTAGTATTTGTAATGGTGTTGACATGCGGCGCTTAACGTGTTACTCTTTTAAAGTTGAGTCTGATAGAATTGACAGCAAGCACTACATCACTAAGGCCCATTACAAGTGCGCCAAAAGTTGGATTTAAATAACCAAAAGCTGCTACCGGAATGGCAACAATATTATAGGCAAAGGCCCAAAATAAATTTTCTTTGATGGTGAGGTATGTGTGTTTGCCAAGTCCTAAAGCGAGCGGTAAATTTTTAATGCCATGGTTCATGAGCACCACTTGCGCACTTTGCATGGCTATTTGGGAAGCCTCACTTAATGATACCCCAACAGTTGCTTTTGCAAGCGCTGGCGCATCATTGATGCCATCACCCACCATAACAGTAGGGGCTTGGAGGCTTAAGTTTCCAATTTTATCTAGTTTATTAGCAGGGGTTTGCTCATAATAAAATTCAGTGATACCTAATTCATTTGCAACGGTTGCGCATTTTTCTTTTTTATCACCACTTAATAAAATGGGTTGAAGCCCCATGCGTTTAAGCGTTGCTATTACTTCTTTGGCTTCTGGTCTAATTTCATCCGCCACATCTATATAGCCTAATAAAATATTATTTTTTAAAACGTATACATTGTGGCTGTGGTCTGTGGTATGTTGTGTAGCAACTTTAAAGGATCCAGCAATGTAGGTATTACCTTCTTTATCGGTGGCAAACATGCCAAGTCCTTTTTGCTCTTCAATTTTTTGCCAGCGAATATCTTCTTTTGTTTTCCACGCAGCAGCTATTGCATTTGCGATAGGATGGTTCGCATATTTTTCTAATGAAAAGGCAATTTGCTTAAAAGTGTTTTCATCAATTGTTGCCGTAGGAGCCAAGGTAAAATTAGTGACGGTAAATTTTCCAGTTGTGAGCGTTCCGGTTTTATCAAATACAACCTGCTTAATACTTTTAAAAATTTCTAAACTTCTTGCATTTTTAAACAGCACCCCATTGCGGGCAGCTCTACCTAGCCCAACAGCAATGGCTGCAGGTGTTGCAAGACCCATGGCGCAAGGGCATGAAATAACAAGTACGGCAATACCTCTTAATAAAGAACTACTAAAAGGAAGGGAA
>CANEWV010000198.1 GCA_947442905.1 Chitinophagaceae bacterium
CAAAACCACCAAAAACATAGGCAGGGCTTCTGTGCGCATCCACGTGGTCTGCGCCATTTTGAGCATCATCTTCTAAAACAAATACCGCCGATTCGTTCCAGATAGGGCTCTTTGCTAAATGCTCTAAAAATAAACCAACAGCTAAATCATTATCTGCTACGTGCGCATATGGGGTTGGTCTGCCTATTCTTGTTCCTTCGGTGTGGTCGTTTCCAAAACGAACGGTATTAAATTTTGGTACTTGACCTTTTGCAAGTAATGAGTCAAAATCTCTTTGCCATCTTTTAAACCTGAGGGTATCTGTGATATTTAAACCATAGGAAGGGAAGTCTTTACAGAAATGATCATTTAAAACAGGTACTGTAGCTTTGCCGCCTGTTACAAACTCTCCGTAAGAGCGGTAGCTAATACCAGCTCTGTAGCAATTGTTCCAGATAAATCCGTTTTTATTATTGGCAATTTCTCTTTCACCTTCGCCACCATAGGTACCGCCTCTGCCAGAGTAACTGGTAGGCCATGTTTTTTCGAGGTAGTCATTTGCATAAGCGCCCATACTCCAGTTGTGTCCGTCGGCACTTACTTCTGAATCAACATAAAAATTATCTAGTAAAACAAAATTACTTGCAATGGCATGTTGGTTGGGTGTAATATTTTTTCCGAATAATAATAGGGATGTGTCACCATTGCCACCTGGCATGTCTGCTAGCACTTGATCGTAGGTACGGTTTTCTTTTATAATGTAAAACACATATTTAATAGGAGAAGGTTGTCCAACTTTACTAGGTATTGGATTGCCTTCTTCGATACTATCTGCTTGTGTTAGTTTAGCTGCTGTGTAAGGCGTGTTTTTATACACTGTTTTAGTATACTTAATTAATTCGGGTGCAGTGGGGTTGGTGATAATACTCATGGTGCCGGTAAATAAAGCGCCAATATACTGTTCACTATCTGAGGTTTTAGTAACGCCCATGTGGTGAATGACTTCCCCTTTTTTTCTGATAGGGGAAGGTCCAAACGGATTTGCTTTTGGTGTAAATCCTTTACCGTTGGCTACCCAAATTTTATTATTTAAAAAACGCACACTGGTAGGGTACCAGCCCGTTGGAATAAAACCCACCGATTTACTGCTACCTATTTTTGCAATATCAAAAACCGCTAAACAGTTGTTGTCTGCGTTGGCAATAAATAAACGGTTATTTTTTTTATCAATGGCTAAGCTGTTGGTAGTAGAACCACTTGGTGCATTTGGATACAGTGCGGCATCTAAAATTTCTACAACTTTATTTTTTGCAATATCAATAATAGAAACGCTATTGTCATTGGCATTACACACAAATAAATGGGTATTGGTGATGAGCATTTCGTTGGGGTTATCTCCAACGGTAATTGGTGGCGCCCAAGTTTTTGTTTTTAAATCAAATACTAAAACCTGATCAGCACCCCAACAACTAATGTACAGGGTAGATTTATTAGGGCTTAGTTTACAAGTGAATGCTTCTGCTGCTAAACCATATTTTCCAATTATTTTTTTTGTGTTTAGATCAAAAATATAGAGCTGTTTGTCTTCTCTGGTAACAACAAATAATTGCTGTGTACTTTCGTTAATTTCAATCCCTGCTGGTCCAATTTTTTCTGGCCATTTGTTGCCTAACAATAAACTATCAACGAGCATTAATTTATTGTTTTGGATCGCGTATTTATTGATGCGGTTGTCGTGCCCGGCGCCTACGTATAAGTATTTTTCATCGGTACTAAATTTTAAACCGTACCAAGATTTTGCAATGCTAACGGAGTCAATAATTTTTTCTGATTTGGTATCTATGAGTTCGATGCTCTGGTATCCTTGTCCATTATTGGTAACGGCCATGTATTTGCCAGTACTACTAACTTCTGTGTTTAACGGGAGGTCTCCAAGTGCAAAGGAGGTGCCAGCAGGATTTAATTTCCACCCATTGGCTAACTGAATGGTTTGCGCTTGTAGGGTTGTAGACGTTACAGCTAACAGCGTAATTGCTAAAACTTGGAGTAGCTTTTTCATAGTAGTATATTAATGGCAAAAAGGTAAGGATTTTAGGGAAAATAGTGCTACCTGCTAGATTAATTATTTATTATTGTTTACCTTAGAAATATACTTAATTTATTTTATGTTACTTACCTGCCTGCTATCTATTGTTAATTTTTTTATAACAGCGCCTCCTATTTTAAAGGATACCGCCACACCCAATGTTGTGCTCATATTTATGGATGATATGGGCTATGGTGATCCAGAAGTGTATGGAGGCATTCCATACCATACGCCCAATATAAATAAGTTGGCGGCAAGTGGTATGCGCTTCACCAATTTTTATGCAGCCCAGGCGGTATGTAGTGCTTCTAGAGCGGCACTATTAACAGGATGCTATCCAAATAGAGTTGGTATTTCTGGTGCACTTATGCCATGGTCAACTGTTGCATTAAGCCCAAAGGAAGAGACCATTGCAAGTATTGTAAAAACAAAAGGATACGCAACAGGCATGATTGGTAAATGGCATTTGGGTGCGAAAGCTCCTTATTTACCTACCTCATATGGCTTTGATGAATACCTTGGGCTACCATATTCTAATGATATGTGGCCTGTTGGTTTTGATGGCATACCCATTACTGATACCGCCAATAAAAAATCTAAATATCCGCCACTTCAATTGTTAGATGGATTTAATCCGGTCATGCCTATTCATAATTTAGAAGATCAATCTAAACTCACAACCATTTACACAGAGCGTGCTGTTAAATTTATAAGCAAGAATAAAAACAAACCATTTTTTTTATACCTCGCGCATTCTATGCCACACGTGCCTATTGCAGTTTCGAGTAAGCACAAAAACAAAAGTGGTGCTGGCTTATTTGGTGATTTAATGATGGAAATAGATTGGTCAATTGGAGAAGTGATGATGGCACTTGAAAAAAATGGATTAACAAAAAATACACTCATTATTTTTACGAGTGACAACGGCCCTTGGTTAACATATGGTAACCATGCAGGCAGTACCGGCGGGCTTCGTGAAGGAAAAGGTTCTGCATGGGATGGGGGTGTAAAAGTACCCTGCATTATGAGTTATCCGGGCGTTATTGCGCCTGGTTCAATCTGTAATAATTTGGCAGCTACCATGGATGTGCTGCCTACCATTGCAGCGCTTACAAAAACTAAATTACCTGATCATAAAATTGATGGGATAGATATTATTTCATTACTAACCGGGCAGCCAAATGCCAACCCTCGCGATCATTTTGTGTATTATTATGACAATAATAGCCTTAAAGCTGTTAGACAAGGTGTATGGAAATTGGTATTTGCGCACCAATCTCAAACGTACAAAGCCACAGATATGGGTAAAGATGGATTTCCGGGTAAATATGCCTCTATGGCTGTACCTATGGCGCTTTACGATTTATCCACCGATCCCGGTGAAACACTTGATGTGGCAAAGCACAATCCAGCAGTGTTAGCGGCCCTTAACGCCATTGCGGATATTTATAGAACTGAACTTGGAGATGATCTGACAAATAAGCCAGGTACTCAAAAAAGACCCGCTGCCACCATTCAATAATGGGTAGTTTTTGTCTGATATATAATAAGATTAATTTTCGTTATATTAGTATTCAAATATTTTAATTGTATGAGAAATTTTGTCATTTTTTTACTGTTTTCATTTTTGATATTTCAATCAATTTCATGTGGAGGATTAATTAACAATGACACTAATATATATCGCAATGATGAATTACGTGTTTTAGATGAAATGAGAACTTTAGGTAGAATTAAAGAAATTGAGGTCTCTAAAAATGATAATGGTTACGATGATATTATCATCCATGCGTTTAATGGAACCGAGGCAAGTTTTTATTCAAATAATCCATGTGGTGGACCGGGGCCTGCTTACAGTATTATTGGAAGTATACCTACATTAGGAATTGTGTTTTTAGATAGAACCTATTCATGTGATATGGGAGGTACCACAATTATGGTATCACTTAAAGATGGAATATATAGAGAATTGAAAAACTCATTTTGGAATGTTGATCAACTTTCAATTTCACCTAATGGTTCTTGGTTGGTAATTTCTAATGCCGACTGTAGTATGGGGTATAGTTGTAATATTGAAATTCTTTCATTAGAAAAGTCAAATAATTCTTTATTAAATTCCGTTTATTCTAATCCAAGGGTTTGTGCAAGGAATAATAGTATAAGTTGGTTTTCGGATAATGGATTTAATACAGAAACGGCTATCGGTGAGAATAATGGCGAATGTGTTTATCGGTCAGTTCAATTTAATTACTCGAATAATGAATGGGTTTTTGGGTTTAAATAAATAATGCATACAACAACAGGTCTTCATTGTTTAGTTTTTTCCGCTCTCTCAAAACACAATAATAAACACAATTTTTCCGTATCTTATAAGTAGATAAGGCTTGAAACAGCTATTTTTGCTGTACATAATATTCAATACATCTATATGGAAA
>CANEWV010000199.1 GCA_947442905.1 Chitinophagaceae bacterium
TCGACAAATATTTGGACTTCCTATGGTTAGTATTGAAGAAGGTCAAGCCGCAGAATTAACTATATTTAATAGAACAGCAACCACTACCCTAACAGCACAAAATAATAAGAGTAAGTCAAGCAACTCCGCTTTTATGGATATGCCGCTTAAAGGTGCAGTTGTAGCAACCCTTCATAATAAACAAATAACACAATAATATTTAACTCAAATAATTCTTAACTATTACAGATGGAAAATAATAATATCAAACAAGGGTTAACGTATGGTATCGTGGGTGGCCTAATTTTTTTAGTGCTTTTATTTGGTTTATGGGCTGTAGGGTCTGTAGAAAATTTTGTGGCCGTTACAGGCATAACCACTTTTATTCCTTACCTCTTTATTATTTTATTGGTGGTAGGTTTTAAATTAAGAAAAGACAATGGTGGCCTCTATTCTTTCAAAGAAGCCCTACAATTTACTTTTGTTGCTTATGTAGTATTTGCACTTATTGAAGCATTGGGTAACTATGTTTTATATGCACTCGTTGATCCAGACATGACTGCTAAAGTGATGGAAATTAGTATCGCCAAAACATTACAAATGATGGAAAAATTTGGTGCATCTGAAGCGCAAGTTGAAGAGACCGTAAAAAGAATGCAAGCCGAACCAAAAATCACATCCTTTAAGCAAGTGTTTTTGGGGCTTGGTTTAGCAATCGTATTCAATTTTGTTAAAGCACTGATATTGTCCATTATTATCAAGAAAAACGAAGAAGTTCCAGAGCAAATCTAATCACATGCAAGTATCTATTGTAATACCCCTTTTTAATGAAGATGAATCCCTACCAGAATTGTGTAGTTGGATTACGCGTGTGATGGATCAAGAGCAATTGTCTTATGAGGTTATTCTCATTGATGATGGCAGTTCTGACAATAGTTGGGATGTTATTACACAAATAAGTGCAGCAAACCCATCATTTAAGGGAATACAATTTCAACGCAATTACGGAAAATCAGCTGCCTTAAACGAAGGTTTCAAAGCAGCGCAAGGTGAAGTGGTGATTACCATGGATGCTGATATGCAAGATTCTCCAGATGAAATTCCTGCATTAAGAGATATGATCATCAATGGTGGCTTTGACCTTGTTAGCGGCTGGAAGAAAAAAAGATTTGACAATACACTTACTAAAAATATCCCTTCTAAATTATTTAATGCTGTAGCACGTAAAAGTTCTGGCATTCAACTCAACGACTTTAATTGTGGACTAAAAGCCTACAAGAATAAAGTAGTAAAGAGCATAGAAGTATACGGCGAAATGCACCGATATATACCTATTTTGGCTAAAGGAAGTGGGTATAAAAAAATTGGAGAAAAAGTAGTAGAGCACAGAGCTAGAAAATATGGTGTTACCAAATTTGGTTGGCAGCGTTTTGTTAACGGATTTTTAGATTTAGCTACTATCCTATTTTTAGGGAAGTTTGGCAAACGCCCCATGCAGTTTTTTGGCTTATTGGGCACTTTATTTTTTTTAATTGGATTTGGTGCTAGTATTTACCTGGTGCTTGCAAAATTTGCAAGCCAAGATTTTTCATTAACCAATCGTCCAGCATTTTACATTGCCCTTACCACTATGGTCATTGGTATGCAACTCTTTTTAACCGGCTTTGTAGCTGAATTAGTGGCACGCAATGCAACAGGAAGAAACGTGTATTTAATCGCTTCAAAGATTGGTTTAGATAAATAGTTCATAATTTATTGTTATGAAAAAAAAGGTAGTCATTATCGGTTCCGCTTGGCCATTAAGGGGCGGAGGCATAGCTACTTTTAATGAGCGTCTAGCCAAACAATTTATGGATGAGGGTCATGAAGTCATCATCTACACCTTTTCATTACAATACCCATCTTTTTTATTTCCAGGTAAAAGCCAGTATGCCACTGAACCCAAACCACTTCATTTAACCATTAAGGAAGTTGTTAATTCAGTAAATCCATTTAACTGGGTTCGTATTGGTAATGAAATAAAAAAAATGGCTCCTGACCTTGTGGTGGTTAGATATTGGATACCATTTATGGGGCCATGTTTAGGAACAATTGCTTCAATTGTTAGAAAAAATAAAACTTCTAAAGTGGTTTGTATTGCAGACAATGTGGTACCACACGAGAAGCGACCATTAGACACCCTCTTTACTAAATACTTTGTTGGTCAAGTAGATGCTTTTGTAACACTTAGTGAAAAGGTTCAAAAAGACCTTACCCTATTTACACAAAAACCATCTGCCACGGTAGTACATCCACTCTACGATAATTTTGGCGAACCCATTTCAAAGTTAGAAGCTAGAAAAAAATTAGAACTAGACGCATTTGATCCCATTATTTTATTTTTTGGTTTTATAAGAGCTTATAAAGGTCTCGATCTTTTATTGAGGGCACTAGGCTATTTAAAAAAGCAAGGTAAAATAATTCCTACCCTTGTAATTGCTGGTGAGTTTTACGATAAAAAAGAACCTTACTTACAAATCATAGCGGAAGAGTATTTAACCAATGATGTTATTGTAAAAAGTGATTTTATTGCAGACACGGATGTGCGCAATTACTTTTGTGCCACCGACTTTGTGATACAACCCTACAAACATGCTACTCAATCAGGCATTACACCACTCTGTTTTCATTTTAATAAACCCATGCTAGTAACAGATGTTGGTGCACTAGCTTCTATGGTACCCAATAACGTTGTGGGTGTTGTTACAGAGCCTGATTATGTTTCTATTGCGCATGGAATAGAAAAATTGTATGCATTTGGTGAGCCTCATTTCATTCCTGCTATCGAAATAGAAAAGAAAAAATACAACTGGAATCAATTAACCCATCAAATTTGGGATTTAATATCATAATACTATGTCTACACAAAAAATACAATCCATTATAGAAAGCTCGATAGCTGTAAAACAACAGTATGTTTCGGATGCTGCATTTTTAGAAAAAATTAGTTCAGCCGTTGCCCTTGTAGCCAATGCTTTTACAAACGGCTACAAAGTACAGTTTTGTGGAAATGGCGGCAGTGCTGCTGATGCACAACATTTAGCTGCCGAATTTTCGGGACGTTTTTACAAGAACCGAAAAGCACTTCCTTCGGATGCACTGCATTGCAATAGCTCCTATTTAACAGCGGTGGCCAACGACTATAGTTACGATGATATATATAGTAGACTTGTAGAAGGCACCATGTATAAAGGTGATGTACTCATTGGAATCAGTACTTCTGGTAATTCTGGAAATATTGTAAAAGCGTTTGAAATGGCAAAAACAATGGGCATCGTAACCATTGGATTTACGGGAGCAGCTGGTGGTAAAATGAGTGAATTATCAGATGTACTCATTAATGTCCCAAGCACCGATACCCCCAGAATTCAAGAAAGCCATATTTTAATCGGACATATTATTTGTGAACTGGTAGAAGCTCAATTGTTTGCTTAATGGATATTTTAGAAAATATAGATCCTTCTTGGACACTGTTTTTAGACCGAGATGGCGTATTAAATCATGAAAAACATTTAGACTATATAAGAAATGTGTCTGAATTAAAACTCTATGATGGCGTGGTAGATGCCATGCGTATTTTTGCAACGCTTTTTTCAAAAATCATCATCGTAACCAACCAAAAAGGTATTGGTAAAGGATTAATGACTGATCAAGATTTAGAGGGCATACACGCATCCTTAAAATTACAAATTGAGTTAGGTGGTGGCTGTATTGATGCCATTTATTATTGTTCCGATATGGCAGACGATTCACCAAACCGTAAACCTCAGTGTGGCATGGCTTATCAGGCCCAACAACAATTTCCGGAAATTGATTTTTCCAAAAGCATCATGGTTGGAAACCGTTTAAGCGATATGGGATTTGCACGTAACGCAGGTATGCACAGTGTATTTTTAGCTACCACGCATCCTGAAATTGAATTTCCACACCCGAGTATCAATTTTAGGTTTAACTCCTTAATTGAATTTGCAAACGCACTTTAATTACTACAATGAAAAAATTACTTTTTGTTTGTATACTACTTTGTAATCAATTAGCTGCGCAAACCATTGCACAACTAGAAGATCAAATTAAAAAACCAGCGTTCCAAATTGTAAATGGAGAAACATACGCAGAAAGGGTTACAGCTGATAGTGCCTTTACCAAAGGACTGGTAAGGGCTTTAAGAACACCATTTTCCTTTAATCATCGCTTCGATTCTTTAATAACGGTTTCTACCCTATTTTCACCAGATAGCACTTTTAAAATATTTACTTGGCAGCTACTATCAGAAGATGAAAAAAGCTACCGTCAAAAAGGTGCGATACAACTTAATGCTAAAGATGGAAGTTTACAACTCATACCTTTATTTGATTGTTCCGAATTTACAGACGCCCCCAATGATTCAATTAGAGACGCCAAACACTGGATTGGCGCTATTTATTATAAGATCATTCCTAAAAAATACAACA
>CANEWV010000200.1 GCA_947442905.1 Chitinophagaceae bacterium
CCATCCCATTTAATAAACGGTCCAAAACGGCCCTTTCCTTTCGTTACAGGCAGTTCTTTATAGTGTGCAATGGGAGCTTCGGCAAGTTCCTTCTCATTTAATAGTACAATGGCTCTGTCCATATCCATTGTATGCAGGTCTTCACCTTTAGGAATGGAGATAAACTGTTCGCCTAATTTAATGTACGGACCAAATCTACCCACATTAACGGCAAGCTCCATTTCGTTGTAAGTTCCTAGCACACGCGGCAATGAAAACAATTCCATAGCTTCCTCCATGGTAATGGTTTCGATGCTTTGGTCGGCTTTTAATTTAGCAAATCTTGGTTTTTCTTCTTCGTCTTGATGACCAATTTGAACCATGGGTCCGTAGCGTCCCATACGGGCAATTACTTTTTTTCCAGAGGCTTCATCAAAACCTAGTTCTCTTTCACCAACTGCTCTATTTGCGTTTTCGAGGGTATGTTCAATGTTTTCATGGAAAGGCGTGTAGAAAGAGGCTATCATGCTTTTCCATTTGGTTTTACCTGCAGCAATTTCATCAAACTCCTGTTCAATTTTTGCTGTAAAACCATAGTCCATCACTTTTTCGAAGTGCTGTTTTAAAAAGTCTGTAACCACCATGCCAAGGTCGGTAGGGAACAGTTTAGATTTTTCTGCGCCGGTATTTTCAGAAACAATTTCTTTTTCGATGCTATCATTTTTACGCAGAATAAGTAAGTTAGATAGACGCTTAACGCCTTCTTTATCTCTCTTTTCTACATAATTACGTTTAATAATAGTAGAGATGGTAGGGGCGTAGGTAGAAGGTCTACCAATACCTAATTCTTCCATCTTTTTTACAAGCGATGCTTCCGTGTATCTAGCACCTGGACGTGAAAATTTTTCGGTAGCCGTCATCTCCGCAAAATCAAGTTTTTGATTGGCCACAAGCGGCGGTAAAATGCCTTCTGTGTCATCATCATCCTCGTCGTCTTTTCCTTCTAAATATACTTTTAAGAAACCGTCAAATTTGAGTACTTCTCCAGAAGCCGTTAACTGTTCTTTGTTGGTCGATATATTAATTTTTGCAACCGTTTTTTCAAAAGCGGCATCGCTCATTTGAGAAGCAATGGTTCTTCTCCAAATGAGTTCATAGAGGCGTCTTGTTTCTTCATCTGCTACCGTTTTATTATTCATGTAGGTAGGTCTGATGGCTTCGTGCGCTTCTTGTGCGTTTTCGTTTTTATTCTTGTATTTTCTGGGCTGATAATAATTAGCGCCATAGCTACTTTCTACTTCTTTATGAATATCTGCCATGGCCGTATCACTTAAATTGATACTGTCGGTACGCATATAAGTAATCTTACCACTCTCGTACAATTTTTGTGCGAGTAACATGGTTTTGGTTACGCCATATCCTAATTTACGAGAAGCTTCTTGTTGTAGGGTAGAAGTTGTGAAAGGCGCTGCTGGTGTGCGTTTGGTAGGTTTTACCGTAACGTCATCTACTGTGTACGTAGCGCTTTTACAACTGGTTAAAAAATCGTTGGCAGAAGTTTGTGTGTTTACTTTTGAAGGTCCTTCTGCTTTAAATGAAACTGTTTTTTTGTTTACATCTAATGCCGTAAAAATGGCTTCAATTTTATAACTACTTTCTGGAATAAAATGATTGATCTCTCTTTCTCTTTCTACAATTAAACGTACGGCAACACTTTGTACACGGCCTGCACTTAAACTTTTTTGCATGCCAATTTTGCGCCATAAAACAGGGCTTAATTCAAAACCTACTAAACGGTCAAGAACCCTTCTTGCTTGTTGGGCATCTACTAAATCCATATTAATGAAACGTGGATTTTGTACTGCTTTTTTTATTGCGGGTGCTGTAATTTCATGGAATACGATACGCTTGGTAGTAGCAGGATTTAAACCCAGTACTTCGGCAAGGTGCCAACTAATACTTTCTCCTTCACGGTCCTCATCCGATGCGAGCCAAACTTCGCCAGATTTTTTAGCGATTTGTCTTAATTCTTTCACCACTCTTTCCTTCTCATCTGGGACAATATAGTGGGGTTGAAATTGCTTTTCAATATCAATACCCTTATCGCCTTTATCAAGGTCACGAATATGGCCATAACAGCTTTTTACCTCAAAATCAGACCCTAAGATCTTTTCTATGGTTTTGGCCTTTGCCGGGGACTCAACAATCAATAAATTTTTTGCCATGTAGCTGCAATATTAGTTGAAACCTTGAAAACACAAAACAACTTACCAGAAATTAAGACAAAAATGACACTTAAAACCCTACAAAAGTGGGGCTAAATAGGCGCCAATTTTTTTCATAACTCCTTGATCCCTATATACTTTGTTGTGACCGAGCCCTTCCGTAATAAAAAATTCTTGGTGGGGCTTGGCGCTCTTTTGTGCCTGTAATGTATCTGAAAAGGGGCAAATGGAATCATTTTTATCATGAATCCAAAGGCATGGGGTATCAATAACCGTAAGGGAATGGGTCACCGAAAAATAGGATATGGGCTTACCTGCCATACTTATTATATATGCTTCAACGGCCGCTTGTAAATCAGGTTTTACCTGCAGCATTTTATAAAACCAACGAAGGGCAGTGGTGGTTTCTGTAGCGGGTGCAATTAAAACCATCTTTTTATTGGCTGCATCTGGTAAATCCTGCATTGCCAGTGAAAGGGCTAGGCCTCCAAAAGAATGGGCTATAAATGCATCTATCCCATTTTCCACCTCGTTTACCTGACATATAAAACGCTTGTATACAAGGGCGTTTACAATTTTCCCTTCACTATCTCCATGTCCGGGGGCGTCAAAAGCCAACACTTCGTAACCCATCTGTAATAATAGGGGCACATAGTGCTCAAATTTATAGGCATAACTGCTAAAACCATGCAGTATCAATACTTTTTTACCATTGGGGGTGATTGGCGTCCAGCCATAGCCAACGATGGCTAAACCTTCAAAATCAATCAATTTAGGCGTCGCTTTTGTAAAAATGGCGGGTCTTTTTTGCGTTATTTTTCGGGTATAGGGCGTGCAAAACAAACGAAATGCCTCCACTGCGGCTTTTTCTTTAGACAAGTAACTAAGGGTTCTTAATTTGTTTTTGTAGTATCCAATGACTAAGCGCTGACCCAATTTCATTTTCATACTGCAAAGATAATGACCTGCCGTGCATAATTTTTTCCTTTTTCGCTACATAAATCGTTCAACGAAATGGGTGTAGCCATATTTTTGAAATACTTTTGCGGTCCAAAGCATCAAGTTATGTATACAGTAAACGTGAAATTTGAACAGAAAGGTTTAGAGCCGGTAACCCTTTCAAATATTGAGCCGGATCAAAGTTTATTAGAAGTTTGTTTAGATAATGGCATTGAGCTGCACCATAACTGTGGAGCCGTTTGTGCTTGTAGTACCTGCCATATGTATGTGCATGCGGGCATGGAACACCTAGAAGAGTTATCTGACAGAGAAGAAGATTTTATTGATAGAGCGGTAAATCCTCGTATTAATTCAAGACTTGGATGTCAGTGCGTGCTTCAGGCTGGTACTGGAACAATCGAAATTACCCTTCCGGATCAAACACAGTTTTTAGGCGAATAATATTAGTTGTAACTTACTTTATCAAATGTAACTATGAGTCATTTTGAACCACCAATACACTGGGCAGATCATGAAGATATTGCCATGAAATTATATGAGCGCTTTGGCGATGATTTTACGGAATCAAAAATCTACAGAGTTCGTTTCACAGATTTATTAACATGGATTTTGGAAACGCCCAATTTTACGGGTACCAAAGAACAAAGTACCGAAGGTCATTTAGAAATGATTCAGAGTGCATGGGTGTATGAGTGGAGAGACAATCAAAAATAAATTCAATGCTTCATCAGTTTAAAAATGTAAATACCATTGTGCTCGATGTGGATGGTGTTTTAACCGACGGCACACTGCTTGTGATGCCTGGCGGACTGATGGTAAGACGCATGAATATTAAAGACGGTTATGCTATACAACTAGCCGTAAAAAAAGGATATCATGTTGCTATAATTTCTGGTGGGGATTCTCCGGAAGTAAAAGACCGTCTCCAAAAATTAGGCGTTACAGATGTATATATGAAAGTACATGATAAATTATCTGTGCTACAAGAATATTTACTACTCAATGGTTTAGATGCTACTAACACCGCCTACATGGGTGATGATATGCCAGACTATGACGTCATGAAAGCGGTAGGGATGGCTACTTGTCCCGCAGATGCTGCAACAGAAATTAGGGAGCTATCTGGTTATGTGTCGCCGCTTAATGGAGGTGCAGGTTGTGTGCGTGATTTGATTGAAAAAATTATGCGCGTAAGAGGCGATTGGAGTGAAGACACAACTGTAAGGTCTCAATAAATTATTAATAGCCCAACCATCATTGCATGAAAAAAATAGCAGCATTTCTGACGCTTA
>CANEWV010000201.1 GCA_947442905.1 Chitinophagaceae bacterium
ATACATAAGTGCTGTCAAAATTAGCAGGGAAATTGGACTGGTCAAACCTAAGTTCTTTACCGTTTTTGGTATAAATAAATTCGATAGACGTACTATCCGGCACAGCGCCAGCAGGAACTTTCATTTGTTCTACAATATCATTGCCCTTTTTATACGGTAAACAATCTACTACTGGCAAATACGTAAGTGCATACCACTGAAAAGCAGCGGTACCAAGGGTTACCGTATAGAGTACTATTTTTCCAAAAAAGGCTTTATTGGCTTTGACTGTATTGGTCGCTAATAAAATAATAATAAGTACGCCTAGTATAATGTCTTTGGCAAATGACATAGCTGGCGTTAGTGGCAAGCAATCACCAAAACAACCACAGGTTTTAATTTTACCTGAAAAGAGCGCATAGCCAGTTAGGTAGGTAAAAAATAAAATCAGTATAAATAAAAGCCAGGTAATTTTTTTGGTTTGCCAGTTTACAATAATGGCAATACCGGCAAATACCTCAAGCACATTCATGCCTAATGACAAAAACAAACTCAATGGGTTTAGAAAATCAAAACCCCATACTTCAAAAAACTCCTGCATTTTATAGCTTAACCCATGCGGATCATTGGCTTTTATAAGTCCAGAAAAGATAAACAACAATCCTACAAAAATTCGAATGGGTGTGTTTAATTTTTTCATGCAGGTGGTTTTAGTGCTTTCCTTCGGAAATTAATATGAGTGCAAAAACAGAGTAATTTAATATGTCTACATAGTTGGCGTCAATACCTTCACTAATGAGGGTTTTGCCATCGTTGCCTAAAATTTGTTTGATGCGCATTAACTTCATGAGTATCAAATCGGCAAAACTTTCTTGACTCATATCTCTCCATGCTTCACCATAATCATGGTTTTTATCAAGCATCGTTTGACGTGCAAAATCTACATATTGTAAATAGAGTTTTTCTACTTGATCCACTGGGAGTTCCTCTACCTGAGGGTTACCAAGAGCTAGTTGTATAAGACCAATAACTGCATAGTTTACAATGCCCTTAAATTCAGAATTGATATCATCCCCTACTTTTTGGGTTTGTAAATCTTGAATGGTTCTAATTCGAAGGGCTTTAATAAATATTTGATCCACCACAGAAATCGTACGCAATACACGCCATGCGGTTCCGTAATCTTTGGTTTTTTTAATAAAGATGTCTCTACAAGCTAAAATAGCCTCATCATATGCCTGATTGGTACTGCTCATTTTATAGGTCTAATTTTGATCCTTTGGTAATATCTTTGAAGCGGATGCAATATAATTGAAACATCAGAATGTTGACACTAAATAGCCAAGGAAAAACCCTCCACAGTACAAAACCCCTTATAATGGGGATTTTAAATGTAACCCCCGATTCTTTTTACCAAAAGAGCCGGGTAATGGCTGTTTCCGAAGTAATAGACCTCGCCGGTAAAATGCTTCATGAGGGAGCCTCCATTTTAGATATTGGCGGGCAAAGTACGAGACCTGGTGCGGAGGCCATTTCTGCAAATGAAGAACTGGATAGAATTGGCGCTGTTATTGAAGCGGTTGTGCAGCATTTTGGGGATGCATTTATATCTGTGGATACTTATCATAGTGAGGTTGCTAAAGAGGTGGTTAAACTTGGTGCGCATATCATCAATGATATAAGCGGTGGACAATATGACGCTCATATGTTTAACACCATTGCTGAACTCAATGTTCCATACGTTGTTATGCATGTTAATGAAAATAAAGAACAAATGCATGCCGTTGATGCTACCGCAAGTATTTTACCTGTGGTGCATGATTTTTTTACAAAAACAATTGCCGCAACTAAAGAAGCTGGTATTCAACAGCTCATCATTGATCCAGGTTTTGGTTTTAGTAAAACACCTCAACAAAATTTTGAACTCATTTCAAATCTATCTTCATTTTCAAGCTTTCAAAAGCCCATATTAATTGGTGTTTCACGAAAATCGACCATCTATAAAACCCTTGGTATTACTGCAGCAGAAGCACTAAACGGGACTACGGTTTTACACACTGCTGCTATTTTACATGGTGCTTCTATACTCAGGGTGCATGATGTAAAAGAAGCAAATGAAGTAGTAACACTTTGTAGTTACCTGCAATAAAAAAGCCCCAACCAAAAGGTTGAGGCTCTCATAATTACTTTTTATATTATTGGCCTGGAGCACCTGGAGCGCCCGGAGCAGCTGGAGGTGGTGGTGGCGGTGCTAATTTTACGTCAACGATTTCTACATCGAAACATAAGTTTGCAAATGGTGCAATAGCTGGAGGACGACCTGAAGGGCCATAACCTAAAAATGAAGGAACTACAATACGTCCCTTTCCACCTTTAGCAAAGAAAGTTAAACCTTCTTCCCAACCTGGAATAACACCATGCTGTCCAATAACCACATCAATAGGTGCGTTATCTGGCGCTGGCTTACCCATATTAGCATCAAATTCTTTACCGTCTTTATCCGCAAAATAACCTCTGTACATTACAGATACTTGGTAACCAGAATCAGCTTTTTGACCTACACCCGGATTTGTTATTTCTACTAAAGCACCGCTTTTGGTAGAAACTGTTTTCATTTTCTTGCCTTCAGCAAATTTTTTCACTTCAGCAATTTCTGTAGCTTTTTCTTTTTCAACTTCTTTTTCGTAATCTGCTTTTACTAAATCTTCTTTAGCAAATGCTGCAATTACTTCAAGTTTACCGTTGATAAAATCGCCTGTTTTAAATACATCATTAAACTCAATCATACCCATTTTTTTGAGTGAATCAATGCTTAATGAAAACTCCATTTTATCGCCAGGTGCACACTTGGTAATCACTTCGGTAAAAGTGTATTTTCCAAGTCTAGCTGTATCTAAATAAAAATACATCGGGATATGACCATAAGATGTATTTAATACGGTGTCTTTAGATTTTAACTTGTACTCGATGTTCAATTTTACAAATTGACCATGTTTTAAAAGTTCTTTACTGTTGCCTTTGGTAATTTTGTAAGGCATACCTGAAGGTGATTTTTGGAACTGATTACAGCTCGCAAAAATGACAACCGCTGCTAAAAGCGATAGTGTTGATTTGATCATTTTCATTGTAGTTGATTATAATAGTCTTTTAAGACCTCTTTAAAAGTATGTAAAGTTGTTTCAATATTTTCATCACTCCTACCCCCTGCAGCATTTACATGTCCACCTCCTTCAAAATGTTTTCTTGCAAAAGCATTTACATCAAAAGCACCCTTGCTTCTAAAACTCCACTTACGCTCTTCATCTCTATCTATCACAATAGCGCCAAGTTTCATGCCTTTAATACCTAACAAATAATTCACCAAACCCTCTGTATCACCGGTTTTGATGTCAAAGCGTTGTAAATCCTGCTTTGTAATATGCATAATGGCAGTGTTACATTCATAGAGCACTTCCATTCGGTTCAGTAAAGCATAGCCTATAAACCTAAGTCTGTTTTCTAATGAATTATCAAAGATATGACTATGCACCACCGTGTGGTCGAGTCCTAAATCTTTTAAATGAGCAATCATGCGGTGTACAGATGCGGTAGTGGCAGGAAATCTAAATGATCCAGTGTCAGTCATTAACCCTGTATACAAACAAGTAGCTACATCAAGTGATATATGCGCTCCGTTTTCTGAAGCCATAATTAAATCATATACCATTTCACAGGTAGAACTTTTACTGGTATCACTCACGCCATAAGCAAAAACTTCTGTTTGTGGTTGTTGGTGATGATCAATTAAAATTCTAGCACCCTTTGCATTTGCAAGTGGCGCTTCCATGTTTTTGGTTCTGCTAAGTGTATTAAAATCTAAGCAAAATAAATAGTCTGCATCATTAATAAGTGCTAAAGCTGCATCCTTCTTCTTTTCAAAATCAATAACCGTTTTAATACCTGGCATCCAATCTAAAAAATCGGCCCAATTGGTGGGTGATATAACAACCGCATCATGACCAAGTGCCTTTAAAAAATGATACAATCCAAGGGTCGATCCCATTGCATCGCCATCCGGCTTTTGGTGCATGGTAATAATAACCTTGCTAGGCTTAGTTAACAAAGGGAAAAACTGTTCAATGGGTTGCATATTCTGGCAAAAATGCAGCATCTAGCCTGTTTTGTCAAATCAATTTAGGCGGGTTTAACAAAATTTAATGTCAAATATCGTTTTAAAGGGTAGTTTATTTGTAATTTTGCAGCCCAATTATACCTAAAACTATGAGTAACAGAACATTTACAATGATCAAGCCTGATGCAACCAGTAAAGGTTACACAGGTGCTATTTTAGACCAAATTATCAAGGCTGGCTTTACCGTAAAAGCTATGAAATGGACTAAATTAACAACCGAGCAAGCTGGTTTATTCTATGATATCCATAGAGAAAGACCCTTTTTTGGTGAATTAGTTGAATTCATGAGCAGTGG
>CANEWV010000202.1 GCA_947442905.1 Chitinophagaceae bacterium
AGAGCACTTAAAATACCTACAGTAAATAATAAGTTTAAGATAAGTGCAATGTTTGCAACCCATCCTGCAGTATTAAAGTAAAGTAGCATGAGGGCAAAAATCACCAAGAACGAAATAAAGAATGATAAACCACCACCCATAATAGATTCTTTACCTAGGGTAGGACCTACTTGTTGTTCTTGAACAATTTTAGCAGGAGCAGGTAGTTTACCGCTCTCCAATATTTCAGATAAATCTTGCGCTTCTTTTAAAGAATAGCTACCACTAATTTGAGAGTTACCAGTTGTAATTGGTTCGTTTACATTAGGAGCAGAGTACACAAAATTATCGAGTACAATAGCAATTGGTTTACCAGCATTTTTTGTGGTCATTTTGGCCCACAAGTTGGTACCCATTTTATCCATATTCATTTTGATCGCAATTCTTCCACGCTCATCATAATCTTGAGAAGCACTAGAAATATGATCACCTTCTAATTCGGCTTGACCATTGTCTAATGTTTTGATTGCATATAAAGTAAGGATGTCTTTGAACTTAGGATCGGTGCTTGCTTCTGCTTTACCATACATGAATTGTAGGTTAGCAGGGAATTTTGTTTTCACAAAATCAAGTCTTAAATAACTATTTAAAGTACCGGTATCTTTAGATTGAATATATCCGATAGCAGCAGGGAAAACTGGTTTACCAGCTCCATCGTTATAAGGTTGTGTGAACTGAACCAAACGCGCAATTGGGTTTGCGTTAGCGCTATCTTTTAATTTAGCAGTTGCCTTTTTAGCAGCAGTATCTTTTGCAGCAGCTGTATCAGCTACAACAGGAGCGCCTTCTAACATGTCTTGTACTGCTTTGTCGGCAGCTACAATACCATTTTGTAAGTCGGTACTTTCAAAAGTATATACTTCAAAAAATTGAAGGTTAGCCGTAGATTGTAAATAAGAACGTACACGCTCTTTATCATTTACACCTGCTAATTCAATATTGATAATACCTTTTGCTGGATCAGGGTTGATACTTGGAGAAGCCACACCAAAGCGGTCAATTCTCGTACGTAAAATGCGGTAGGTATTGTTAAACGCAGCAGTTGCTTGCGCTGTTAAATATTCATTTACAACATTATCAGAAGCATCAATTTTTACTTTACCATTACTGCGAGCAGCAAAGTAAGGAGCAAGTTTACCGGTAGGGTTTACTTTTTTAAATTCTTCTTCAAATAAAGTAATAAGGTTAGCACCACTGTTGGCTTTACGCGCTACAGCGTTTTCTAATGCTTTATTAAAGTTAGCGTCTTTGGTATAGTTAGCTAATGATTTGATTAAACCATCTAAACCAACTTCCATGGTAACACTCATACCACCTTGAAGATCTAGACCTAACATCAATTCACTTTCTTTAGCACTACGGTAAGTTACAAGGCCAAAAGCTAATTTGGTTTCTTTGGTACTATCTAATAAACGAAGTACTCTTTCCTTTTTAACTTCTGCTAAACTATCAGCATAAATAGCCTGCTTTTCTTTATCACCTGGATATTGTTGTTCAGGGGTTGGAAATCTTTTCATCCAAGCCTGTGCTTTTTCATCCATTGCTTTTTCGTGACTACGAACAAACCAAGTAAATGATAGCTGGTACAAACAAATCAAAATCAGCGCTATCGCAAAAAATCGAACTAAACCTTTCAGTTGCATATGGGTAAGGGTTTACATATTTTTTTAGAGCGGCAAAGATAGGGGAATGACTATAATATAGGCCTAAACACCGCTTTTTTCATCTAAGTAATTAAAAATCAATTATTTATAGCACATCTGCAAGGGAAACCTCAAAATAAAGAGGTGTATTGGGTGGAATTGATCTGTCACCAGTACATCCGTAAGCTAATGAGGAAGGAATAACGAGTTTAATTCGACCTCCCTTATTAATCAGTGGAATACCAATTTGCCAACCTTTAATAACACCTCTTAATAAAAAGCTAACTGGGTTAGCGCTTGCATCAAATTGGGTGCCATTTAAAAATTTTCCGGTATATACTGCAGATACAGTGTTTGTTAGATTGGGTTTTACGCCAAGCCCTGGAGCCATCACTTCATATAAAATACCACTTTCATGCTCCGTATACATGATGTTATTGGCAGTGCAATAGGCAACCATGGCAGCTTTTTCAGAAGCAACGGTAGCTGGCACACATTCAGTATCTGACTTTCCGCAAGCAGCAAATAAAAACGGGGCTAATAAAAAAGCCAACCAAACATTTCTTTTCATAAGTACAGTTTATAGAGTTATTGCAAATTTAATGAGATAAAGGCCATGGACCTTAAAAATCTTGAGCGGGGTTAGGAACCAGGGTTTTCCCGCTTTTGCTTGGCCATCAGCTCTTTAAATTGCTGTTCTCTATTTTCCCAACTAAAACTGCGGTAGAGGTAGGCCATAAAGAATGAAACGATTAAAATGCCCACAAAAAATACAAACCCGTTTAGTTTACTATTGGCCTGCATATTGGCCCTGGTGTACCAGCCAGAATATAAAACTACAAGCACTACAAGGCCAAATACGAGTCCTGCCGAGAGGCCAATTAAAAATGGACGCTTGCTTGTTTTTTCGGCAATTCTGTTTTTTGCCCAATAGTCTACAAAGTCTTTTTCGGGTTTGGTAAGCATGTTACAAAAGTAATTGATTGAATCAAGTTCTCCATCATACATTTGCAAATATATCAACCCAAGGTTTGTGAAAGAATTAGCAGCAGTCAATAAATATTTGTGGAAGTATAAAGAGCGGTTTTTGCTGGGTACTTTTTTTGTGGTGCTCTCTAATTTTTTTGCTGTTATCGCCCCTCAAATTACAGGCTATGTGGTCAGTCAGGTGCAGCAACACTTGCCGGGTGCTACAAAATTACCGCATGTTCAAACGCATAGTTACCTCGTTAATATTTTAATTGATTGGTTGGATACCCAGCAAATTAGTTTTGCAAAACTCGTGGCTATATGTAGTGTTACCATTTTAATTTTAGCCGTACTAAGAGGTGTGATGTTATTTTTTATGCGCCAAACCATTATTGTAATGAGTAGGCATATCGAGTATGATCAAAAAAACGAAGTGTACGCAAAGTATCAAGCGCTCGATGCAGGATTTTATAAAACGCATAACACTGGCGATTTAATGAGCCGTATTACTGAAGATGTAAGTAGGGTTCGTATGTATACAGGGCCTGCTATTATGTATTTGATAAACCTGGTAACGCTGATTGGGCTTGCACTTTATTACATGCTTAAAAAAGATGTAACCCTTACGCTGTATGTGTTAGCACCGCTTCCGATACTTGCCATCACCATTTATTTTGTAAATAGTATCATCAATAAAAAGAGTGAAAAAATTCAGGGCTTATTGTCAAATTTAACAACCAACGCTCAGGAAACCTATGCGGGCATTAGGGTAATTAAATCTTTTGTACAAGAAAAAGCGATGCTATCTTTTTTTGAAAAAAATAGCGAAGAATACAAAAAAAATGCCATCGATTTAGCCAAAGTAGAATCCATTTATTTTCCATCAATGGCGTTACTCATAGGACTCAGTACCATCGTTACAATTTTTTTAGGCGGCTTGCAAGCTTTGCAAGATCCTAGCCGTGTAGGTGTGATTGTAGAGTTTGTAATTTATATTAATATGCTTACTTTTCCAGTAAGTGCTATAGGTTGGACGGCGAGTATGATTCAGCGGGCAGCTGCTTCTCAAAAAAGACTCAACGAATTTTTAGACATAAAAGAAGCAGTGTCTTCACCAAGTAATCCGCTAGAACCTCAGGCGGGTCAAGCCATTGTTTTTGACAATGTAAATTTTGTATACAATCATACAGGTATTAAAGCATTATCTAATTTTTCACTAACGATTGAAGCAGGAGAAAAAGTGTTGGTACTTGGTAAAACGGGTTCAGGAAAATCTACACTTGCTCAGTTAATGCTTCGTTTTTATGATCCTACTTCGGGGCAAATTACCATGGGTGGTATACCGCTGCAGCAGTTTAATGTTCAGGCGCTTCGCAACCATATTAGTTATGTGCAACAAGATGTGTTTTTATTTAGTGATACCGTGGCAGATAATATTTCGTTTGGAAGCAAAAACCCGGTGGGTGTAGAAGCGGTAAAAAAAGCAGCAGCATTAGCCGCAGTAGACCATGAAATTGAAGGGTTTGATAAAGGATATGATACACTCATTGGGGAAAGAGGGGTTACGTTAAGTGGCGGTCAAAAACAACGTATTTCTATTGCGCGTACACTTTTAAAAACCCCCGAATTACTCATTTTAGATGATTGTTTAAGCGCTGTGGATGCTAAAACAGAACATAAAATTTTAAACAATTTATCAGGCTTTTTAGACCAAAAAACCGCCATAGTAATTACCCACCGCATATTTTCGGTACTCCAGTTTGATAAAATTGTGGTGCTAGAAGAGG
>CANEWV010000203.1 GCA_947442905.1 Chitinophagaceae bacterium
AAACACTGGCTACTTATAAAAAGGACTTGTCTTTAACGGCAAAACTTGTAGAGCGCAATGTAATGATCAAAACCAAAGTGGTACTTGCCGATGAGTTTGAAAAGGCTGATCGTAAACTTTTAAACTTTGGTCATACCCTTGGTCATGCATTAGAAAATTCTTACGAGCTAAGTCATGGTCAGGCCATAAGTATTGGTATGACGTATGCGGCCGTTATCTCAGAGCAACTATTGAATTTCAAAAATAGACTCGCCCTTGTTTCACTTTTAGAAAAGTATGGTTTACCAACCTATGCTTCCTTTAATACCACTAAGGCTATTTCTATTTTGCAAAAGGATAAGAAAAAAACAAAAGATGCAGTGCATTATATTTTGTTAGAAAAACTAGGCAAAGCTGTTATTCAAACCATTCCATTTGTGACACTTGAAAAAATATTAAAAGGAATTCAATCATGATGCTTGCGCACGTAACGCCTTCTATAATTTCTGGAACTATTACAGCACCTGCTAGTAAAAGCAGTATGCAACGTGCATGTGCAGCTGCCTTAATTAGAAAGGGAACAACGGTTATTAAAAATCCTGGCGTGAGTAATGATGATATGGCAGCTATAGATGTTATTCAAAAGCTAGGTGCTGTTGTAACCAAATTAGAAAACGGTGATTTACATATTGTTTCTGGCGGCGTAAACCCAGCAAGTAACACAATTAATTGTGGAGAGAGTGGGCTTGGTATTCGCATGTTTACGCCTATTGCTGCGTTAAGTGATAACCCAATTACAATAATGGGTATGGGAAGTTTAACAACTAGACCCATGCATTTTTTTGATGAGATTTTACCACAAGTGGGCGTGTCAATTGCTTCTAATGCTGGTAAATTACCTCTACAAATACAAGGGCCTATTAAGCCTCAAAATATTACGGTTGATGGATCACTCAGTTCTCAATTTTTGACAGGACTATTAATGGCTTATGGTGGTGCCGGTGCAAGTGATTGTACCATCACTGTTACTAGTTTAAAAAGCAAACCTTATATCGATCTTACACTTGCTGTGATGCAGCATTTTGGTTGGAACGTCGATTGTATTAATCATGAGCAGTTTATTTTTAAAGCACCGAGTAATGCGCTTGATAATTCAACTATAAAATATCAAGTAGAAGGAGATTGGAGTGGCGCTTCTTTTTTACTTGTGGCGGGCGCTATTGCTGGAGGCATTGTAGTAGAAGGGTTAGACCCATTTTCTACGCAAGCAGATAAAGCAGTTTTGCAAGCTTTAATTGACTCTGGTTGTCAAATTTCTATACAGCCAAATAAAATTGAAATTGCACCACTTCCATTAAAAGCATTTCATTTTAATGCTACCGATTGTCCCGATTTATTTCCACCACTCGTTGCCCTTGCATCTTATTGTTCAGGTAAAACAGTGATTGAAGGGGTGAGTAGACTTGCCCACAAAGAAAGTGATAGAGCACTTACGTTACAACAAGAGTTTAGAAAACTTGGCGTAACAATAACCCTGCAAGATGATTTAATGATTATCGAAGGAGGCAAGGGTGTTCATGGTGCTACTGTTCATTCAAGACATGATCACCGCATTGCCATGGCCTGCGCTGTGGCTGCTTTAAAAGCAGATGGCGTTGTTGAAATTGAAGAGGCCGATGCGATTAATAAATCGTACCCGCATTTTTTCAGTGACCTTTCGTATCTTAAAGCCACGGTTGACTATAAGTAATCGGCACCCATAAATTTTATACCCATGAATACTTTTGGACATTTATTTCGAGTACATATTTTTGGTGAGTCGCATGGCGCTTGTGTGGGTATTACTATTGATGGATGTCCTGCTGGATTACCATTACAAGAATCAGATTTTTTAGAAGATACCGAAAGAAGAAAAGGCGGTGTTCAAAAAGGCACGACGCCTCGTAAAGAAGATGACCTTCCTATTTTTAAATCGGGTATTTTTAAAGGTTTTACTACAGGCGCACCCATCACTATTTTATTTGAAAATAACAATACTAGATCTGAAGATTACGATAAGCACCGTGAAGTGCCGCGCCCTGGTCACGCCGATTTTACAGCGCATGCAAAATATGGTGGTTTTGAAGATTACAGAGGCGGCGGACATTTTAGCGGCAGATTAACAGTATGCTTAGTTGCCGCTGGTGTGATTGCAAAGAAATTATTAGCAAAAACCGGAGGCATACAAGTACATTCAAAAATTTTAGAAATAGGTGGCCACGCCGATTTGGAAAAAGGTTTGCAAGTTGCCATTGATGCAAAAGATAGTATTGGCGGCATAGTAGATTGCACCACTTCTAATTTACCAGTTGGTTTAGGAGAACATTTTTTTGATTCGGTAGAATCTATGTTATCGCATGCTGTATTTTCTATCCCTGCCGTTAGAGGTATCGAATTTGGAACAGGCTTTGCCGCAGCAAAGATGTTTGGGGTGGATCATAACGACGCTATTTTGGACGCTTCAGGTAAAACAAGCACCAATCATGCTGGCGGAATTGTAGGAGGGATCACCAATTCGAACGACCTCTATTTTAAAATTGCCATAAAACCTACCGCTTCTACACCCAAAGAGCAGCAAAGCTGGAACTGGGAGCGCAATATAGTTGAACCTTTCTCCGTTAAAGGAAGGCATGATTTGTGTATTGCACTTCGTGTACCTGTTGTTTTAGAAGCAGTTACTTCCATGGTTTTGGTAGATTTAATGCTTCGAGCGCAGCAAATGCCCTTGATTATCAAGGATTAAATGTTCATTATGGAGTCTAGTTACATTTATCATATTACAACCGCTGCTGCTTGGGAAAAAGCCCAGCTTGAGGGTGCTTATACCGCTGACAGTTTAGCAACCGAAGGATTTATTCATTGCAGTACTACCGACCAGGTTGCGGGTGTTTTAGACCGTTATTACAAGGGTCAAACGAGTTTAGTGAAGCTAACTATTGACAAATCTAAAGTAACCAGCCCTCTTATTTTTGAATTGGCAACCTCTATTAATGAGGTTTTTCCGCATATTCACGGGCCTATTAATTTGTCAGCTATTGTAAATGCTGAATCTATCTAAATAATTGGTTTACATTTTCTTGTGAATTCTATTTTAATTTTTAATTGAACCAATAGGCGTCCTAATCTTGTAATTTTTTCTTTTCACTGTTATTTATTGTAACTTTAAGGATATGCCTAGCATTTTTAAATACCCTTTGTTATTGCTCCTAACCACCGCTTTATGGGTTATGCAGGCTAGTGCTCAGCAAAATGACGATACGGCTGCAAATGTTTACTTTCAGGAGGTTGAATACAAGCCGGTTGGACCTATTAAAAAAGGAACTGCAAGTTATTATAGCTTAAAATTTGAAGGAAGAAAAACGGCAACCGGTGCTAAATTTAGCCATGTTAAATACACGGCAGCCAGTAATCATTATCCCCTCGGGATTTATGTTAAAGTAGTAAACCCAAAAAACAAATTGTTTGTAATTGTTAAGATCAATGACCGTATGGCAAAATCTATGTCCAAAAAGGGTAGAATTGTTGATTTGACAAGGGTAGCAGCCCAAGAAATTGGCATATTTAAGCAAGGAATAGGGAAGGTTTTAGTTCAAAAAGTAGAAAAACTGCCCAATAAGTAGATTTTACACCGATTGGGGTAAATTAATACCCTACTTTTTGATTAATTTTTTCTCAAAATCACTTTCACCTTGTATTTTTGCAATAATTAATAAAAAACTGTTTATGAAGAAATTACTCTTTTCTTTAATCGTGATTGGAATGGCTGTTTCTGCTACTGCACAAACTACCCCAATCAGTTATAAAAAAAGACCATCAATTGGATTCCATTTTCAATTGCAAGATGTAACAACTGCAGCTTTAATTGGTGCTGGTTCACCATCATCTGTTATGACCAACAACCAGTGGACTAAAATCAAAGATTTAGATCCAGGTATGTCTTTTCAGTATGTAGAAGGTCTTTCTGAATATATTGATTTACAAGTGAACGTTGGAGCTTCTTCAGTAAGATATCCATTCAGAGCAAAATCTGGTATTGCAGTTCCTGCAGCTAAAAGAATGTTACTTGAAGCGGATGTTGCTGTGAATGTAAAAATGTTAAAGGATAACTATTTCTTAGTTCCTTATTTTACAATTGGTGCTGGTGCTTCTATGTACGGCGGAACTTACTTTGCTACATACGCTCCAATTGGAGTTGGTATGCAATTTAAATTAGGAAATGATAATTTCTTAACTACAAATTTCGTGCACAAAACTGCTATGTCAACTTTAGCAACCAATCATTTTACTTATAACATTGGTATCGTTTCTCCAATTAAGGATAGACCAGAGCCAGTAAAAGTTACACCTCCACCACCACCAGCTCCTGAAAAAGATAGCGATAATGATGGTTTGGTTGACAGTA
>CANEWV010000204.1 GCA_947442905.1 Chitinophagaceae bacterium
TAATTTCAATATCAAAAACGTCAATGTCTGCAAATATTTTAAAGAGTACACCCTTTCCTTCCATAACCGGCTTACTCGCTTCTGGGCCAATATCGCCAAGTCCTAACACTGCAGTTCCGTTCGTAATTACGGCTACTAAATTTCCTTTAGCCGTGTATTTATATACCTCTTCAATGTTTTCATGTATTTCTTTGCAAGGCTCTGCCACCCCAGGGCTGTATGCAAGCGACAAATCTCGTTGGGTTTTGGCCTCTTTAGTAGGCACCACCTCAATTTTACCTGGTCTACCACTTGCATGGTATTCGAGGGCTTGTTCTCTGCGGAGGTCATTGTTTTTTGCCATCTGTTTTGTTTTGTTCGAATTACAAATTTACCATTAATTCTCAAAGGCTAACACTTGTTTGCCTAAAATACGTAAATCCCTATTTGTGGGCTGTTGCACCTAACCATGCCATCATACCCATCCCTATTTCAATGGCATTTTCATCTATATTAAAGTGAGGTGTATGTACATTGTGAATAATACCAGCAGCCTCGTTACGAACGCCGAGCCTAAAAAAGCAACCTGGAATTTGTTGGCTATAATAACCAAAATCTTCGGCCCCCATGCGCATTTCAGTTTCTAACACATTATCCGCTCCCATATAATCGTCTGCTAATTTCCATGCGATTTCTGTAAAAGCAGGATCATTGTCTACTGTTGGATAACCCACATCAATGAGCACATCAATGGTGGCGCCCATCGATTCGGCAACACCTTTTGCTGTTTTGGTAATTAACTCATGTGCTTGGTATCTCCAAGTTTCATCCATGGCTCTAAATGTTCCCATGAGTTTTACTTCGGAAGGAATAACATTGGTCGTATTACCTCCTTGCACCGAGCATATAGATAATACCGAAGGAGAAACTGGATTTCTGTTGCGTGAAATAATTTGTTGTAAGCTTATAATGACATGCGAAGCAATTAAAATTGTATCGGAAGCCAAATGAGGTGACGCTGCATGACCTCCCGGTCCTTTAATGGTCATATATAATTCATCGGCACTTGCCATTACCCTTCCCTTTCTAAAACTTAATTTACCCGTATCTAACCATGGATGCACATGCAGTGCAACAATTGCTTCGGGTGCAGGATTTTGAAGTGCACCATCTCTGATCATATAGCTTGCGCCGCCTGGATTTTTTTCTTCCCCAGGTTGAAAAAATAATTTTACAGTGCCTTCCCAACTATCTTTTGTAGCTAGTAAAATTTTTGCAGCCCCAAGCAATATAGTCGTGTGTACGTCATGACCACAAGCATGCATAACACCTGGCACCATTGATTTGTAGGGCACATCATTTTGTTCTTGAATAGGAAGTGCATCCATATCTGCACGAAGCGCAATGATTCGTGACCCAGGATTTTTACCTTCAATAATAGCTACAAGTCCAGTGGTTGCTTTTTCTTCAGAAGCAATACCCATTTCAGCTAATTGCGCTTTAACATAAGCAGCTGTTTCGAATTCTTGATAGCTCAACTCTGGGTGTGCATGCAAATGATGACGCACTGCAATTTGCGCAGGTGCAAATTCTTTTGCTAGAGATTTAATTTTTTCTTGTAATTGACTCATAAATAAATTATCATTTTATTGATCAATATCTTCTAGAATTGCCTCAACCACGTCTTCTACAACATACAAGCCAGTCGGAAAAATTGACAACATTAATTTTCTATACTTTTCAGCCTCTTCTCTTTTTATAAAATCACCTACGCGTACTTTAAAAAGGGGCGCCTGATAGGTTGTATACACTTTTTGATCTGGAAATTTAGATAGCACTAAGGCTTTTACATTAAAAGCTTGATCACGACTATTGGTACTGGTAATTTGAATTCTAAACCCCTTTACTTTTCCATTACTAGTAAGTGCCGACGTACGCTTGTTAATTAAAGATTGTTTTTGCGATAAGATATCTAATCGCGGATCTTTAATTACAACAATGGTATCTGCTGCACCAGCCCCTACCGCAAAAAACATTGCGGCCATAAAAAAGGCGATGAAACAAACGATGTTTTTTTTCATTACAAACAATTTGAATTGTTACCTAAGTTACAAAATTAATAGCTTCCTGTAGCAGGCTCACCGCTCACAATAGATACACTTGCGCTGCATCCTAGCCTGGTGGCTCCAGCAGCAACCAATTGACTAGCAAATGCATAATCTCTAATACCACCGGATGCTTTTATTTGAACATTTGAAGGTAAATGCGCTTTAAACAATTGTATCGCCTCAATGGTTGCTCCTTTTTCGGCGTAGCCTGTTGATGTTTTTAAATAGTCGATTCCGGCTACGCCATAGAGTTCACAACACTTAATTATTTCCTCGTTTGTTAGCACACCAGATTCTATAATTACTTTAATAATTTTCTCTTTACTTCTGACAATGGGTAAAATATGACCCAGTTCATTTGATAGATAAGCCCAATCTGCATTTTTTATAGCGCTAATGTTTGCTACTATATCTAACTCATCGGCGCCGTCAACTACTGCTAAAATAATTTCAGCAATTTTTGATTCTACGGCGCTATATCCAAATGGAAAACCAATAACGGTGGCTACTTTAACAGCAGATCCTGCTACTAAAGCCTTTGCAGTTTTTACAAAATTAGGTGGCACACATACGGCAGCAAAACCATAATACACAGCCTCCGCACATAATTTTTCAATGTCTGCAACAAGTGTTGTAGGCTTTAAAATGGTATGGTCGATGTAGGCATTTAATTGCATCAATAAAAAATTAAATTAATCGGCGTCTCTTCCATGACATGCCTTGTATTTTTTGCCACTACCACAAGGGCAAGGATCATTTCTGCCAATTTTAGGACCCACCGTTATAGGCTGTTGCTTTTCTGGTGTAGGATCGTAATAATCATTTTCGGTAGGCGCAGCACCGGCATCTTGCTTAGTCACACTCATCTTACTCATGTCTGTTTTTTGCTGACGACCTTCTTGTACCTGATCCGTTTCTGTTAAAGGAATAGTAGCATGACACAAAAACTCAATGATCTCTTTATTGACTTCGGTGTCCATTTTTTTGAACAACTCAAAAGCTTCCATTTTATAAATAACGAGTGGATCTTTTTGTTCGTACGTAGCAGTTTGTACACTTTGCTTTAAATCATCCATGGCACGCAAATGCTCTTTCCATGCATTGTCAATGTGTGCAAGCGCAAGGGTTCTTTCAAGTGCATTGATAAGCGCAGCACCACTAGTAGCAAGGGTTTTATCCATATTACCTAATACTTCCATCGCTTTTTTACCATCCGTAAATGGAACAATCACATTTTCGATATGGTTGCCCTGTTGTAAACGAATACGCTTAAACACCGGCATGGCTTGAGCCATCATATCGGCACGACGGCGGTTATAATGCGCAATGGCTTCTTGGTATAATAATTCTGCAACAGCAGGTGCACTTTGTTTATTTAACTGCTCTTCAGTAATGGCGGTATCTAAACCAAAGTTTACAATAACGGCTAATTTAAAGCCTTCATAATCGCCCAACTCTCTAAAGCCATACACAAGTCCTTCGGCAACGCCATAAAAAGCATTGTCTAAATCAAGTGCTAATCTTTCACCAAATAATGCATGATGACGTTTTGCATAAATTACGGTTCGCTGCTTGTTCATCACATCATCGTACTCTAATAAACGCTTACGAATACCAAAGTTATTTTCTTCTACTTTTTTCTGTGCACGCTCTATAGATTTTGTAATCATGCTGTGCTGAATCACTTCACCTTCTTTGTAACCAGCAAAGTCCATCACTTTAGCAATACGCTCACTACCAAACATGCGCATTAAATCATCCTCTAAGGATACAAAAAACTGAGAAGATCCTGGATCTCCCTGACGTCCAGATCTACCTCTTAACTGACGATCTACACGACGAGATTCGTGACGCTCAGTACCTAAAATCGCAAGTCCTCCAGCTTCTTTTACGCCTTCTCCTAATTTAATATCGGTACCTCTACCCGCCATATTAGTGGCAATGGTAACAGCACCCGCCAAACCCGCTTCGGTAATAATTTGCGCTTCACGTGCGTGCTGCTTGGCGTTTAATACGTTATGTGGAATTTGTTTTTGACGAAGCATACGACCTAATAATTCACTTACTTCTACACTTGTGGTACCTACTAGAACGGGTCTTCCTGCTTCTCTTAATTTTACGATTTCATCAATAACGGCACCAAATTTTTCACGCTTGGTTTTAAATACCAAATCCTGCTCATCAATTCTGATAGCCGTTACATTTGTTGGAACAGAAACAACATCTAATTTATAAATATCCCAAAGCTCAGCTGCTTCGGTTTCGGCAGTACCCGTCATACCACAAAGTTTGTGGTACATTCTAAAATAGTTTTGTAAAGTAACGGTTGCATA
>CANEWV010000205.1 GCA_947442905.1 Chitinophagaceae bacterium
AAAGGTAAAATTATATGTCTACTTGGTAGATTTACTACGCATATATGCGCCAGTTAAGGCCGCAAAACCGCCTAACAGTCCACCCACAACACCGGTAACAATGATAAGTGCGATATAAGAACCACCAAGTGGCAGAATTTGCGCCACTTTACTCGATAATAAATGTGCATTGGCTAAGTCTTTGCCAGTAGCTAATCCCGCCCACAAAGCACCTACACCTAAAAATCCTGCAAAAAAACTTTTTGCTGGGGAATCCATAATAAAAAAAGCCACAATGCCAGATGTGCCCACAAAAAGCCACCAAGGAAACTGACTGTATAACCCAACAGCAAAAGCTAAAAAAGCGTGTAAAAAAATTGCCACTATAAATTTCATAAAAATTAAATTAAGAGTTTGTAAAAGTTAAACGCCATTTGAATTGGCTATTTTGTTTAGCCGCTTCTTTAGTTAAAAACAAGAGGCGGTAATATTTACCAGCAGCCCAACTATCAATAAAGCTGTCATAATATTTACTACCAGGATTTCCATTTTGACCACCCGGATAAACACCATAGGCCTCAATTCCATCAATTAGGTGCACTACCATGCGCCAACTTGGACCATGGTTTCCGGTGGTTGCATTTATAATATGTACGCCACCTCCTATTGGTAAATGAAGTCTGCTCAGTGATGGTATTTTTAGTAGGTGATTAACGCGCGTATCTTTATAAGCACCCCATGCAAGCGTACCATCCTTTTCCATTTGCGCTAATTGCGGCGTGGCTTTTTTAATGGCCGCGGTTACCGCATCAACCATTGTCTCTCTTACATTTGGTGTTGTAATATTGTCCTCAAAAAGAATAACAGAATCTTTTAGTATTTGCTCAAGCAGTGTAGATTCATCAGGCCATTGTAAAGGCAGTGCAGCATTTTTAAATTCATCTGCCCAAACGGCTACTTCTAAACTATCCCATATTGCTCTAAATACCGACGCTCCTTTTTCATCAACGTCATTGCGCAAATTCCAATTACGCAGATAACCCACATATTTTTTTTCTTCGGCATTTAAACTAGACTCATTTAAAAATTTAAAAATCGCAGGTCTAGCCATCTCCGCAAAAATATTATCGTTATTGGTTTGAAGCGCCTGCACATCAAGTGGCGTAACACCAAACATGGCATTCAATTTTTTATTGATGATTATACCACGGTATAAAGGAAATGCATTGGCTGCTCCTAAATAATACGGATAGGTACTATCGGTAGACATTTGGTTGGCGCTACTTACAAAACCACGCTCCGGATTTTTCATCATAGGATTTTCGGAAGAAGGAATCATGCCTTGCCATAAATAACTACTATCCTGCCCTGGCATAATAAAATCTCCTTGCCTATTCCATCTGGCAACAAATGCGCCTTGTTGCTTAATAGCGATGTCGCCACTCACACTTGCGAATGCAAAGTTTTGACCAGGACAAGTCCAGTGATCAATAGCACTCATATAATCATCAAAATTTTTAGCCCTGTTTAATTCATAAAAAGTTTGTAGTCCGCTGCTACCGTCTTGAGCCGTCCATCTTACTGCTAGGTATTTTTCATCAGAACCATTGGCATTGTAACTTTTGTCATACATGACTGGGCCTAGTGCCGTAATAGCAACTCTATCAATTGAATCTGGTTGCCCTTTTATTTTAATGCGCTCTTCTTTAATCACTGATTTTTGCCATGCGCCATTAAACCAATACTCTTCCATGGTAGTATCCTTAAACTTGATGTCGTAATAGTCTAACACATCTCTACCTGCATTGGTAACACCCCAAGCAATGCTATCGTTAAAGCCAATAATAACAGCTGGTGATCCAGGAAAACTAGCACCATAAGTACTATGGGTTGGCGTTGTAATTTGCACTTCATACCAAAGTGATGGTAAATTTAAACCAAGGTGCGGATCACTTGCTAAAATGGGTTTGCCGCTTTTAGTTTTTGTTCCAGCAATGGCCCAGTTGTTAGAACCATTGTTTTTATTTGGGGCTTCTGGCGCATTAGGCGCTACAGAACTTGTTTTTGCAAAATACAAAGAGTCTAAAGAAGCCGGCGCTAAAGCAGCCACAGAAGCTTTTTCATACAACGTTCCTTTAGGAATAATTGGATCCAAAGAATCCTGCACGTTGGTATATAATTTATTAAAATCTTCGTAGCCAAAATAATTTTTTGAATTGGTCATTTGAAGATCTGTGGTGGTGCCACGCCCTGTTAAATCATAAGACATGAACATTAAAAACAAATAGGTTTTAATTGGCGTCCAGGCTTCAGGTTTATAATCGAGTAATTTATATTCAAATGGAATTTGAGAAGGCTGTAACGATTTGATATATGCATTTACCCCATTTGCATAAGAAGTAACCGCTGCTTGCAAGGCTGGATTGTCGGCCATTTTTTTCATGGTGGCTTCTGCGCCTTCCAACATGCCTAGTCTTCTAAAAAAACGATCGGTAGCAATGCGGTCTGGTCCAACAATTTCACTTAACCTGCCGGCTGCAACATAGGTTTGAAACTCCATTTGCCAGAGTCTAAATTTTGCATGCAAAAATCCTTGTGTATAGTAAGCGTCGTTGTCATTGTTTGCATAAATATGCGGCACCAGTCTTTCATCCATTAATACTTCCACTTTATCTTGCAAACCATCCACTACGATATTTGCATCAAAGGATTTATTTTCCGGCTCGGCGTTTTGCCAAAAACCTTGTTGAGGCGATAAGAAATAACCAAGCCTTGGCGTTTTGGTTTTACCCACAGACAAAGGGGTATTGAGCACCGCCACTAGCCCCGTAGTAAGGGCGGCAGAAATAATAAATGGAACTATACGCATATCAATCGATTGAGCACTGAAATTAAGATTTTTTTTGAGGTAATAAAGGTTTTTATAATTGAATGCCATGCCGGATATTTGCGTATGGAATTGTCTACAGACACTAAAAACATATTAGGGCTTCAACTGCCCACCGATCCTCGCTGGGTGGATCTTGCAGCCATTAGCATTGAAGCCATTTTAACGGACCATGCCTATTGCGAGCAAAAAGCCGCGCTTACCTGCATCTCATACATTCAGCGCTATTCGGACCGCGTAGAACTTGTAAAAGAACTAGCACCCATTGTTACCGAAGAATGGGGCCATTTTAGACTGGTATTGCAGGAGTTGCATAAAAGGGGTTTACAATTAGGAAAACAGCGTAAAGATTTATACGTAAACGCACTCATTGCGTTTCAAAAAAAAGGGGGTGATGAACCTACCCGCCTATTAGACCAATTACTGATGATGGCACTGGTAGAAGCCAGAAGTTGCGAAAGGTTTAAAAGACTTAGTGAAGGACTTTCTGATGACTACCTGAAAAAATTTTACAGACGTTTTATGGAAAGTGAAGCGGGGCATTACACTTTATTTATTGACCTTGCCACCTTATACTTTGGTAAAGAAAAAACCCTGGGCCGTTGGAGTGAATGGTTGGCTTTCGAAAAAGAAGTGATGGAGTCTATGGAAATTAGAGGGGACCGTATCCACTAGTGATACATCCACTAATGACTTTAAGGAAGCATTTGCGCCTTTAACAATGCTAGGTGTTTAGAAAAATCTAAAAAAGGAAACTGCGCAGATAACGCTTCTATTTTTTGTGCTGTTTTTTGCAAAAATTGTTGGTGCTGATTTGAATGCACAAAAAAAGGCTTGTGCGTTACAGCTAAATTGATAGCAGCAACTTCTTTGATAATATTTTTTGTTTCGGGTGTGGTGCAGGCTTGTAAAAACTTTTCCCATACATACTCCGTAGCATGGTAATTGGGGTGCACCATATCTTCGCTGTAAAAACGGTAATCGCGCAAATCGTCAATCACAATTTCGTAAGCTGGAAAATAATAACTATTGGCATCCGCATCTACAAGCGCATGCACCGCCTGAATTAAAGCAGCTTTGCTCCTATTGTTTTCTACCATACCCTCACGCACATGTCGCACCGGACTAATGGTATAAATAATTTGTAAAGATGGGTTTACTTGACGCAGTTTTTGAACTAATGGCTCGTATAAACTAGTAATATCAGCTGGCGTCAATAACTTTTTAGTAAACCAGCTAGCAGGCGCTTTATGGTTATTGGCTGCCACAAAATTAGGCGCATAACCATCTGCTTGTTCTGTTAATTGATAAACCCACGCAGACCCAAGTGTAATAAATAAGTGAGATGCTTTTTTAATAAACAAATGCGCTTCAGCAGTGGCTTCATTTATTTTAGAGAGCGCTTCTTCGGGTGTTGTTCCAGAAAAACGACTATGGTGTTTCCAAGAGTGCCAGGCTTCATTAAAATAAAATAAATCAGACTTGGTATATGTAGGCGCATCGATGTATTGATGCAAAGCTTCGGCAACAGATACTGGATTA
>CANEWV010000206.1 GCA_947442905.1 Chitinophagaceae bacterium
AGGGTACTGCCGATGCGGTTCGTCAATCGCTGCGTCATATTTCAAATTTAGATTTCGATTACATTTTAATTTTAAGTGGTGATCAACTCTATCAAATGGACTTTAGTGATATGTGGCAGGCGCATATTACAAAAGGTGCCGATATTTCTATTGCCACCATTCCAGTAGATAGTAGAGATGCCCCCGAGTTTGGTATTTTAAAAACAAACGATGAAAATTTAATTACTTCTTTTATAGAAAAGCCATCGCCAGATGTGCTACCTAATTGGATAAGTGATACAGGTACAGCAATGCAGGCAGCAGGTAAAAATTATTTAGCGTCGATGGGTATTTATATTTTTAGTAAAAAAGCACTCTACCATTTACTCAACGAGGTGCATCCGAATGCCACTGATTTTGGTAAAGAAATTATGCCACAGGCAATTGATTCGTATAAAGTAGTGAGTTTCCAATATGATGGTTATTGGACAGATATTGGAAATATTTATTCTTTTTTTGAAGCCAATATTGGCCTCACCGATGAGGTGCCCAAGTTTAATTTATTTGACAACACTAAAACGGTGTATAGCCGTGCCCGTATGTTACCTCCTGCAAAAATTAGTGGCACTAGGCTCAACAAAAGTATCATTGCAGAAGGGTCTATTATTTTAGCAGATGCCATCGAACAATCTGTGGTGGGTATTCGCGCCAGAATTGGAAATGGTACTACTATTAGTAATGCTTATATCATGGGTAACGATTATTACGAAACCCTCGAGCAAATTCATGAAAATACAGCTGCTGGCAAGCCGCTCATTGGTATTGGAGAGCGCTGTGTAATAGAATCTGCCATTATTGACAAAAACTGCCGTATAGGTAACGATGTAATCATAAAAGGAGGAAAGCATCTCGCCAACACCGATCACCCATTCTATGCCATTAAAGATGGTATTGTTGTGGTTAAAAAAATGGCCATTTTGCCCGATGGTTTTGTGATTCAATAAGTATTTGGATAGATTTTTTAACTATTTTAGTGGATATGTATTTTTTACACATTGCTAAATACGATTGCTATGTCAAATTCATCTGCTAGCCCAGCGCCCTTAGCGGGCGTGAAACCCAAACCAAGGTTATCACTAGGCCAAATCTTTTTCATGAGTTTTGGTTTTTTGGGTATTCAATTTGGATTTGCACTTCAAAATGGTAATGCCAGTCGAATACTTCGTTCATTTGGTGCTGACGTGGATCAACTTCCTGCGTTTTGGATTGTAGCGCCACTGATGGGCATGCTCGTGCAACCCATTATTGGACATTATAGTGATCGAACTTGGAACCGAATTGGGAGACGGAAACCTTATTTTTTAGTCGGTGCTCTGCTTTCTTCTATTGCACTTTTATTTTTACCCAACGCAGGTGCTGTTGCATCTGTTGTTCCAGCTCTTTGGATTGGCGCAGGTATTGTTATGATCATGGACGCTTCATTTAATGTGGCTATGGAGCCCTTTAGAGCACTTGTAGCAGATAATTTACCGGATGCACAAAGCACAAGCGGGTTTGCGGTGCAAACATTTTTAATTGGCGTAGGTGCCGTTGCGGGATCTGAACTTCCAGGATGGTTGGCAAAACTTGGATTCTCGCAAGATGCAGGACCAACGGGCGTCGCAGACAATATCAAGTATGCATTTTATATTGGTGCAGCTGTATTTATTATAGCAATTTTAGTGACGGTAATTTTTTCTAAAGAATATCCACCTGCTCAGTATGAGGAGTACCATGGTGTGCAATCAGAAGCAACAAAAAAAGCAGGCTTATCAGAAATTTTTGTTGATTTCAAAAAAATGCCGCGCACGATGAAGCAGTTAGGCCTGGTTCAATTTTTTTCGTGGTTTGCACTTTTTAGCATGTGGGTATTTACAACCGATGCAGTAGCAACACATGTTTATAAATTATCTGGTGATGATGTTTTATCTGTGGCATATAATGAGGCAGGTAATAAAGTGGGTTCTGCATTTGGTACGTATAATTTAGTGGCTGCTATTTACGCGTTATTCTTACCGGTGGTGGCTAAATTTTTAGGGCGCAAGGGCACGCATGCATTTTCGTTATTTGCCGGAGGCATTGGTCTAGTTTCTATTTATTTTATTACCGATCCAGCCATGCTTACCTACTCTATGATTGGCGTAGGGCTTGCTTGGGCTAGTATTTTAGCTATGCCCTATGTGATTTTATCGGGTTCTATTCCTGCTGGAAAACTTGGTATTTATATGGGTATTTTTAATTTCTTCATTACACTCCCTCAAATTATTAATGGTATTTGTGGCGGTTGGATTGTGAAGCATATTTATGGTGGACAACCCATTTATGCGATTGTGCTTGCAGGTTTTTTAATGCTATGCGCATCGGTGAGTGTTTTATTTGTGTATGATCCTGGTGCATCAAAATTAGCCAGTAAATAATGTATTTAATTTTCAAAATAATAAACATGAAAAAAATTATTTCGTTTGCATTCCTTATTTGTATGATAAGTTTCGCAACAGCACAGCAAGTGACCATGTATCCTACCAATTGGTTTGTAGGTATGAAGCTAAACAAAGTGCAAGTACTTTTAAGAAGTACAGACCCTAGTTTTTCAAAGGCAAAATTTGAGGTAAAATACCCGGGTGTTACCTTAACTAAAACGCACTCTTTTACCAACGGAAAATATGTAGCGCTTGATCTTACCATTGCACCTACTGCAAAAGTGGGTAATGTAAAGATTAGTGCAACAAATGCAGGTACAGTAATCGTTTACGACTGGGCATTGTTAAATAGAAGAGAAGGAAACGGAACCAAATTTGCACAAGGTGTGCGTAGCGAAGATGCTGTTTATTTACTCATGCCAGACCGCTTTAGCAACGCCGATAAAACCAATGATGCCTTTAAAGATATGCGTGATAGTGTTGCCAATGCAGGTGATATACTCCTTCGTCATGGAGGAGATTTAAAAGGGGTAGAAAATCATTTAAATTATATTAAGGAACTGGGCATGACATCTATTTGGATGTGTCCCATTATTGAAAATGATATGCCACAAAGTAAAGAAGCTGCAGGTTGGATGAGTGGTTATCATGGATACTGGTTTACCGATCATTATAAAGTGGACAAACGTTTTGGTGGTAACGAGGCGTACAAATCATTATCTGATGCAATGCATAAAAATGGATTAAAATTAATTCAGGACGCGGTATACAATCACGTTGGTGATATGCACTGGATGCATCATGATGCGCCAGCACTTGATTGGATCAATCAGTGGAATAGCTACACGGGTAGTACACACAGAGAAGAAACAGTGTATTCAAATAATGGAAGTGCCATTGATAAAAAGAAAATGTTAGATGGTTGGTTTGTGCCACATTTACCGGATGTAAATCAGCGCAACCCTTATGTTGCTAATTATTTAATCCAGCACGCAGTTTGGACCACCGAAACTTTTGGTGTTGATGGTTGGAGGGTAGATACCTATAAATATTGTGATGAAGCGTTTATGAACCGTGTAAACGATGCGTTAATGCTTGAATATCCTAAGCTTACCATTTTTGGTGAAACAGTTTCTAGATCTGTAACGGGTACTGCTTATTTTGCGCGCAATACGATGGATGTTCCTTTTAAACACAATGTTGAAGGCGTTACTGATTTTCCAGTGCATTTTAGTTTTTTAGATGCCGTAAATCAGCCATTTAGTTGGGACAATGGCTTGTCTAAATTGTATGTGACTTTATCGCAAGATATTTTATACAAGAATCCTTTAAACAATAGTATTTTCTTAGACAACCATGATAACAACCGTTTTTTATCGATGGTTGGGGAAGACTATAATAAATTTAAAATGGGGATTGGTCTTTTGTATACAACCCGAGGTATTCCGCAGTTGTATTACGGTACAGAAATTCTCATGAAAAATTTTATGAACCCAAGTGATGCCATGGTGCGTCTTAATTTTCCAGGTGGATTTCCGGGCGATGCGGTTAATAAATTTGAAGCGGTTGGTAGAAACGCAAAAGAAAATGATGCTTTCAATTTTGTAAAAACAATTGCCAATTTTAGAAAAGGATCACCTGCATTAACAAAGGGTAGCACTACCATGTTTGTTCCTAAAGATGGCTATTTTGTTTATTTCAGAAAAGCAGACAACCAAACAATTATGTGTGTCGTAAATAGTAACGACAAAGCACAAGACGTTCAGTTTTCTGATTACGCCGAATTAACAAATGGTTTTAAGGGCGGAAAAGAAGTGGTAACGGGTTATCAGGTAGGTACGAAGTTTTCAATTCCTGCAAAGCAAATATGGATAATTGAATTAAGTAAATAAAGGTTGTACCTTACACCAAACAACTACATTGGCAACTGAAAATTCTTTACAACCTGCAACAGCATCTGTTTGG